>WLCQ01000022.1 GCA_009705225.1 Actinomycetota bacterium
ATGGAACTCAAGCTCATCTTCCGTGAGATCCTCGAGCGCATCCCGGACATGCGTCTGGCCGGCGACGTCGAGATGCTCCGCTCGAACTTCATCGGTGGCGTCAAGCACATGCCGGTGACCTTCACCCCGGGCGCTCGTCGCAATCCTGCGCCGCTCGACTGATTCCCCCGGCCCAGCCGGACCATGAACCAACAACAGGGCCATCGCTTCGGCGGTGGCCCTGTTCGCGTGAGAACCGCCGCCACGACTCCGTAGTAGATTCCCCATCACGTTTCTGAGGGGAGATCGTGACATGTTCGATTTGAAGATCATCGGTGGAACCATCGTGGATGGCACCGGCGAAGCCCGGTTCATCGGCGATATCGGCATCCGTGACGGCCGCATCGTTGCGGTACAGCGCGGAGGCGGTCTCGTCGGCGAAGCCGCCGAGGTCATCGATGCCACCGGCCGTATTGTTGCTCCTGGTTTTGTGGACATCCACACCCACTACGACGGACAGGTCACCTGGGACAGTCTCATCGAGCCCTCCAGCGCCCATGGTGTCACCACCATCGTCAGTGGTAACTGCGGCGTCGGTTTCGCACCCGTCCACAAGGGCGGCGAAGCCGAGCTCATCTCGCTCATGGAAGGCGTCGAGGACATCCCCGGCACCGCACTCACCGAGGGAATGACCTGGGGTTGGGAGAGCTTCCCGGGCTATCTCGACAAGCTCGACGAACGCGAACTCGCCATCGACTACGGGGTGCAGATCGCTCATAGCGCGGTTCGCACCTACGTCATGGGCGATCGCGGTGCCCGCAACGAACCCGCCACTGCCGACGACATCGACCTCATGGCCAAGCACGTACAGGAGGCCGTCGAAGCCGGAGCGTTGGGTTTCTCGACCTCTCGCACGCTCGGTCATCGCGCCATGAACGGCGAGCCGGTGCCGGGCACCTTCGCCGCCGAGGACGAACTCTTCGGCATGGGCCGCGCCATGGCCCGCGGCGGAGCTGCCGTGTTCGAGCTGGCCCCCATGGGCGCCGCTGGCGAAGACATCATCGCCCCGAAGACCGAGGTCGAATGGATGCGTCGCCTCGCCGACGAAATCGACCGACCAGTGTCGTTCGCTCTCATTCAGGTCGACGCCGCCCCCGAGTTGTGGCGCGAGATCATGACCGAGTCGCTCGCCGCCCACGATGCCGGCTCACCGATCTTCCCGCAGGTCGCGGCTCGCCCGTTCGGCATGCTGCTCGGCTTCGCTGGTCACCACGCCTTCTCCAAGCGGCCAACGTATCTGCGTCTCGCCGCTGCGATGTCTCCGCAGGAGCTTGCCTTCGAACTGTGCAAGCCCGAGGTCAAGGCGGCAATCCTTGCGGAGACCGATCTCCCCGCCGATCCGAACGTGCTGTTCGACGGCATGAACAGCCTCGCCCAGATGATGGTCGGCAATACCTACGACCTCGGCCCCTCGGTCGACTACGAGCCAACCCCTGATCGCACGGTGGCGGCCATCGCCGCAGCTACCGGCCGCGATCCGCTTGAGGTCCTCTACGACCTCTACGCACAGTTCGATGGAACCGCCATGGCCATGGTGCCGTTCTTCAACTACAGCTATGGCAATCAGGACGCAGTGCGCGAGATGCTCACGCATCCGGCCGGCGTAGCGGGGCTGTCCGATGGTGGAGCGCATTGCGGCATGATCTGCGACGCGTCGTATCCCACCTATCTGCTGTCGTTCTGGGCGAAAGGCCGCACCCGTGGCGAGGGTCTGCCCCTCGAGTTCGTCGTGAAGAAGCAGTCGCATGACACCGCTCAACTGTTCGGCCTCACCGATCGCGGTGTCATCGCCGAGGGCAAGAAGGCCGACATCAACATCATCGACATGGACAACATCGCGATCGGTCGTCCATCGATGGCCTACGACCTCCCCGCCGGCGGTAAGCGCCTTCTTCAGGGCGCCACCGGCTACACCCACACCATCGTCAGCGGTGTGGTCACCCGTCGCAATGGCAACGACACCGGTGCCCGTCCCGGTCGTCTCGTCCGTGGCGCCCGCTAACTCTTTCCCCACTCCTACCCCCGCCCCTACCCCGTTGCCTGAAGCAACGGCACTTCCACCGGAGGAACCATGAGCACGTCTTCTCTCGCAGGTCGCAGCGCGATCGTCACAGGCGGAGGCACCGGCATCGGTGCCGCATGCGCCACGCGTCTGGCCGCCGACGGCGTGAACGTCACCATCTGTGGTCGCACCGAGTCCCGCCTCATCGAGGTGGCCGAGCGCATCGCAGCATCAGGCGCGTCCGGCACGGTTCGCACCCAGGTCACCGATGTCACCGTTGAATCTGATGTGGCCGCACTGGTGGCCGACCACGTTGCCGCCTTCGGCGGACTCAACGGATTCGTCGCCAACGCCGGAGGCGGAGGCGGCATGGGCCCCTATCACTTGCTCGACACCGAAGAGTTCATTCGTGTTCTGCACCTCAACGTTCTCGGAACCATGCTCTCGGTGAAGCACTCGGTTCCCCATCTCGTGGCCGCCGGTGGCGGTTCGTTCGTCGGCATGTCATCGCTCGCCGGACACACCACCCACGTCATGTTCGGTGCGTACTGCGTGGCCAAGGCCGGCATCGAAGAGATGATGAAGAACGCTGCCGATGAATTCGGTGAGGTCAAGGTTCGCTTCAATGCCGTGCGTCCCGGGTTCATCTCCACCGAGATCATGGAAGGCATTCCGCGCGAGTCCGAGGTGTACGACAGCTACATCGTCAACACACCGCTCGGCGATGTCGGCGAGCCCGAGGATGTTGCCAACCTCGTGCGCTTCCTCATCAGCGACGAAGCCCGCTGGATCACCGGCACCGCCATCAACTGCGACGGCGGACACCACCTGCGTCGCGGACCAGACTTCACCTCGTTCATCGAGCCCCATATCGGCCATGACGCCATGGTGGCCCGCACTCCCATCGGCGGCTGAGTCACGACTCGCCGGGCATCGTCATGAAGCTCGGGCTGTATTTCGATCTCCGCAATCCTCAGCCATGGCAGCGTCCATGGTCAGAGGTCTATGGACGCGCCCTCGATCTCATCGTTGAAGCCGAGAAACTCGGTACCGACAGTGCTTGGTTCTCCGAACATCATCACTTCGCCGACGGGTATCTGCCACAGCCACTCACCATGGCTGCGGCTGCTGCGGCGCGCACCTCACGGATCACGCTCGGCACCGCAGTGGTCCTTGCCGCGCTGCGGCCGCCGATGCTGGTGGCCGAGGAAGCAGCGGTCGTTGATCAACTCAGCGGTGGGCGCCTCGAACTCGGTATCGGCGCCGGGTACGTGGCCTCCGAATACCAGTCCTACGGTGCCGACATCGAGCAGCGCTATTCGCTCACCGATGCCGCTGTGGTCGAGATCCGCAGACTGCTCGACGATGGTGTGGTCACTCCCCCAGCCGTCCAACGTCCCTTCCCGCTGTGGCTGGGCTACCAGGGCCCGCAGGGCGCTCGCCGCGCCGGAAGGCTCGGCGTCGGACTGCTCAGCCTCGATCGATCGCTTCTCGAGCCGTACCGCCGTGGTCTGCTCGAAGGCGGCCACGATCCGGCGAGCGCCCGCACTGGCGGGATGCTCGACATCATCGTGGCCGATGATCCCGAGGCAGCATTCGAGCGCATCCTTCCGCACTATGTGCACCAACTGAACTCCTACCGGGCCGCAACGGTTGCCGGCACCGACCGCCCGGCGCCCAAGGAGATCACTGCTGAACGACTTCACGGCGGTGTCACCGCTGCGGGCCAGATCCCCGGCCTACGGGTGTTGAGCCCCGCCGATGCGGTCGCCGCCATTCGTGCCGCCACCAACGACGCCCCGGTCGAGCATGTGTATCTGTGGGCCAGCGTGGCCGGCATGCCCGATGATCTCGTCGAGCGTCATATGCAGTTGCTGTGCACCGAGGTGCGCCCGAACCTCTGAATCAGGTCTCGAGCGGGGGCAGCAGACCCAGTTCCCGGGCGATCGCTTGGGCCTCGAGGTACGCCCCATTCTTCTGAACCGCCAACCCTTCGGTGGCCAGCCACACGATCGCCGAGCCGATGACCGAGGGTTCAACGCCCTGCGACGCGATGGCGTCGAGTTCGGCAACCATCCGGGTGCGTTCCGTGGCCACGAAGCCGGGATCGACAGTGAAGGCCATCACCCCAGCTTCGCCGTACTCGAACGCGATCCGATCAGCAGCCCGGTGCAGCCCGGCCTTGGCCACGCAGTACGCGAGTTGGGGTCCCCCCTGACCGATCGGCATCTTCAGCTTCCACTTACCCGAACCTGAGCCGATATTCACAATGACGCCGGCGCCGCGATCGACCATATGTGCCACCTGCGGTTGCATCAGCAGCAGCTGCGCCGTGAGATCTCCCCACAGTTGCTTCTCGAGATCATCAGGTGACTGGTCGAGGAAATGCTTCGGTCCCCCACCGGTGACGTAGATGGCGTTGTTGACCACCACATCGAGATGGCCGAGGCCATCGATAGCGGCCTGCACCGACGGGACAAGTGCCTCGCGGTCAAGCAGATCCAGACGGATCTGCACTGCGCGCCCGCCCCTACTCTCGATCTCGGCCGCGGTGCTGGCGAGGCTGCCCGGCAGGAGATCGCCGGCCGCTGTTCGTGCACTCGGATCGCCCTCGTTGACAGTACGGGCAGTGATCGCAACGTCGAAACCGTTGTCAGCAAACGCAATGGCGGTGGCCCGGCCGATCCCCCGACTGGCACCAGTGACGAGGGCGGTGGGTCGGGACATCAGGCGAGGCCGCTGAAATCAGCTTGACCGGTGGTCATCGCCGCGGTGAACCCGGCGTCGACGAGCAGATTGACGCCATTGATGAAACTGGCGGCATCGCTGCCCATGAACACCAGCGGAGGAGCGATGTCGGTGGCCACAGCCATACGACCATTGCCCTGCACGGTGACGCTCCAATCGATGACCTTGTCGCCCATGCTCTCGCGGAAGTCCGCCATGAGCGGTGTGTCGACGGGAGCCGGACAGATGCTGTTGATGCGCACACCACGACGGATGCTGGCGTAGGACGAGCGCATCACGTACACCTGCATGCACATCTTCGAGAACCCGTAGACGTCCTCGACCACCTCGGGATGGGCTTCGCACCAGTCGAGGAACTCATCCCAGTCGGCGATGTCGAGAAGCGTGTTGATCTCAGCCAGCTTGGCCGGCCAACCATTGCCGGCCATCGACGCCGTGAACACGATGGTGCCACCCTCGGGAATGCGGTCGATCAGGCCATCGGCCAGACGACGTGAGGCCGCGACATTCACGGCCATACAGGTGCGCACACCAGCATTCGCGGCCACGCCCGCATTGGAGAACAGGACATCGATACGACCGGTGAGAGCAGCGATGGCGGCATCGACGGATGCGGGATCGGAGAGGTCGGTGCGAATGAAGGTATCGACAGCACCCGTGGGTTCCTTGATATCGAGCACGGTGATGTATTCGACATCATGTTCACGAAGTAGATCGACGAGCGCGGAGCCGATACCGGTGGCACCCCCGGTGACCACCACTCGCTTTCCCGCATAACTGCACAGATCTGAAGACGGATTTGCGGACATCGACTCTCCCCCGAGACACAGCGCTGACGTCTCTCGTCGCGCACCGCTCGGCAACCTACGAGTGGGTCATCTGCGTGTCAACATACGGCGATGCATGTGACCCGTCTCGGTGGCGCGTTGGGCGCCGAACTCCACGATGTCGAACTCTCCGGCGACATCGACCCCGCCACGCTCGATGCAGTGCACGATGCGCTCATCGAGCACAAAGTGCTGGTTGTGCACGCTCCTGACCTCACGCCTGAGCAGCACATGGCGTTCGGCCGACGACTCGGTGAGATCGAGATCCACACGTTCTTCCCGAACCTCGGTGATGGCTTCGAACACGTGAGCGTGCTCGACTCCGACCACGGCAACACCGCCAGCATGTGGCACACCGACGAGACCTTCCTCCCTCATCCGCCGATGGGAACACTCACCCACGCCAAGATCCTGCCGGACTACGGCGGCGACACCCTGTTCGCCAGCACCAGCGCCGCCTACGAGGCGCTGTCGGCCAACATGAAGCGCTATCTCGAAGGCCTCAACGCGCTGCACGATCTCAGTCGCACCACCGAACTGCGACTTCGTTTCGGCGGCGCCACTCCCCAGCAGTATGGGGAGGCCATCGCTGCCGATCGCCGGTTCGAACATCCCGTGGTGCGCGTGCATCCGGTCACTGGGGCCAAGGGGCTGTTCGTGAACCCGACCTACACCCGCCATATCGTTGGTCTTCCGCCGGAGGAGAGCGACCACGTTCTGGCGTTCCTGCTGCGACACTCAGTGAAGGAGCAGTTCACCTTCCGTCATCGTTGGCGAGTGGGCGACCTGCTCATGTGGGACAACCGCTCCACCATGCACATGGTGCTGAACGACTTCCCAGGGCGTCGGCTCATGTACCGGGTGTCGGTGGTCGGCAGCAACCACGACTGATCCACCCACAACTGACCTGCGCCCTGTTGATCCGGACTCTTCTGAACCATGCGCGGGCCGGCGACGGGTACGGTTCTCACGGGTCCCGCTATCGGCGCGGGTGCATCTAGGGGGAACACGATGAGCTATCCACTCGAAGCCGGCGGCCTCGGCGACTATCCGATGAAGGTCGGATCGATGCTGCTCACCATGGTCGATCCCAATCCGGGCTTCGAGAAGGCCTACAACCGTTGGTACGAGCGAGATCACTACTACGCCGGTTGCATGGTGGGGCCGCATCAGATGTCGGGCTCGCGCTGGGTCGCGCCCCGGGCACTCAAGGATCTGCGCTGGCCCGCCGGCGACACCACCGTGGCCAATCCCACCGATGCCGGCTCCTATGTCGCCATCTACTGGATCGAGGCCGGCAAGCACGCCGAGTGGAACCAATGGGGACAGGACACCGTTGCGTGGCTGTACTCCAACAATCGCGGCTTCCCCGAGCGTCGCCACGCCCATACGAACATGTTCGACTTCATCAGCGCCGCGAACCGCGATGCCGATGGTGTCCCGGTTGACGTTGCCCTCGACAGCGCCTACGACGGCATCTTCGCCGTGTGGTTCGATGCCCGTGACGGTCACAACGCCCGCAGTGTCGCCGCCACTTTGGAATCGAACGGCCTGTGCGCCGCACTCATGGCCGACTCCAGCATCGAGATCGTGTCCTCGTGGCAACCGGTGGCGAACCCCGCCGCCGATCAGCCGATGGATCTCGGCACGCCGGCCGGTGGACCCGAGCGTCTCGTGCAGGTGGTATTCGTGCGCGGAGACGTCACCGCTGCCATCGATCGCATGCACACCTACACCGATGCCGTCGCCGCCGCCGGGCTCGCCGATGTGCATCTCGTTGCTCCGTTCTTCCGCACCATCGTCGGCACCGACACCTACGTCGACCAGCTCTGGTAAGCGGACTCCATGGCCACTGCACCCGATCCGTTCGCACCGGCCACGCTTGGGCCGCTCACCCTGAAGAACCGTTTCATCAAGGCAGCCACATTCGAGGGCGTCACCCCTGATGGTCTGGTCACCCGGGAACTCATCGACTTCCATCTGCGTCCCGTGCGCGGCGGCATCGCTATGACCACCGTGGCCTATCTCGCGGTGGCCCCCGAGGGTCGTACCGACCCGGGCTGCATGTGGCTCCGGCCCGAGGCGCTGCCGGGACTGCGCCGACTCACCGACACCATCCATGCCGAGGGGGCATTGGTGGCCGGCCAGATCGGCCATGCCGGCCCCGTGGCCAACGCCAAGCGCAACGGCAGCACCTCATTTGCCCCGACGAAGATGTTCAATCCGATGTCAATGCGCACCACCCGGGCCATCGACGAGGCCGGAATCGCCCGGGTCACCGAGGACTACGCCCGCGGCGCACGCCTGATGGTCGAGGCCGGCTTCGACTCCATCGAGATCCATCTCGCGCATAACTATCTGCTGTCGTCGTTCCTGAGCCCCCGTTTCAACAAGCGCGAGGACGACTGGGCCGGCTCTCTCGAGAATCGAGCCCGCTTCGCCCGACAGGTCGTGGCCGCCGTGCGCGCCGAGGTGCCTGCCACGGTTGCGGTCACCGCCAAGATCAGCCTGAACGACGGTGTTCCCGGCGGGTTCCGACCGCCCGAAAGCACCGAGTTCGCCGCCCTCCTTGAGGCCGACGGACATCTCGATGCGCTGGAGATGACCGGCGGTTCATCGCTGGCCAACCCGATCTATCTGTTCAAGGGCGACGCGCCCCGCAAGGACTTCGCGAAAGCCCTGCCCTTCCCGATGAGTCTGGGCTTCAAACTGTTCGGCAAGAAGTTCATGCCGTCGTACCCATTCGAGGAGGCGTACTTCCGGCCGATGGCTCTCGAGGTTCGCGAGCGGCTCACCATGCCGCTCATCTTCCTCGGTGGCATCAACAACCTGGCCACCGTGCGCCAGGCGATGACCGACGGGTTCGACTTCGTGGCCATGGGACGAGCCGTGCTGCGCGAACCTGATCTCGTTTCTCGAATGCAAGAGGGCATTCAGACCGAAGGTGACTGCATCCACTGCAATCGCTGCATGGTCTCGATCTACAGCGGGAGTCGCTGCGTGGTCGATGCGCCCGATCCGATCATCACCACCGGTCCGGTGGCGTGAATCCCGATCAGCTCACCGCAGCGGTTCCCCTCGAACCGTTCCAGCGTTGGCTCGAAACCGCAGTACCCGCACATATCGGTGAAGTCACCATCACCCATCTCTCGGGTGGTTCTTCGAATCTCACCTTTCGCGTGCGGGACGACGCCAACGATTGGGTGCTACGCCGGCCGCCGCTCGGAGCGCTGTTGGCCACCGCCAACGACATGGGGCGCGAGTTCCGCGTGCAGCAGGCGTTGCGGGACTCCGAAGTTCCCGTGGCCCACACGGTGGCATTGTGCGAAGACGATTCCGTAATCGGCTCGCCGTTCTATCTGATGAGATTCGTCACCGGCACTGTGTACGCCGATGCCGACGCCGTCTCGGCATTGAGCCCCGAACAACAACTCGCAGCCAGCAACCATCTCATCGATGTCCTCGCCCGCCTCCATGCAGTCGACTTCGCTGCCATCGGACTCGCCGATCTCGGACGACCCGAGGGTTTCCTCCAACGCCAGATCGACCGCTGGACCACCCAGTGGGAACGTTCGAAACAGCGCGAACTCCCGGTGATCGATGAGCTCGCTGCCCGGCTGGCCCGCTCGGTGCCGGCGCACACCCGCTGCGCCATCGTTCATGGTGACTACAGCTTCAACAACACCATGTGGAGCAACGACGACCCCACCCGCATGGTGGCGGTCCTCGACTGGGAGATGTCGACTCTCGGCGATCCCCTCACCGATCTCGGCATGGTGGCGGCCTACTGGACCGGGGCCGGCGAGATCATGTGGCGCAACCGCTCACCGCAGCCGCATCGCATCGGCACCGGCTTCCCCGATGTTGATCACCTGATCGATCGCTACGAGCGTGCGGCCGGACATGCCGTACCGGATCTTGATGTGTACCGGGTGCTCGCGGTATTCAAGTTGGCGATCATCATCGAAGGCGCATTGGCCCGTATCCGCGCCACCAGGCCCGACGAGGACACCACACGCACCGCGGAAACGGTGGAGGAACTTGCTGCGCTTGCTCTCGAGCTCGCTGATCAGTCCTCAGTCAGCTCATTGCACGGCAGCTGAGGCCTCCAGGTGTCACGAGACCACACTGGGTGACTGAACCATCGCCCAGACCACATATTGATCAGGGGCCGCTGATGGGGCGTTCCTCGGTGAACTCCAACTGCAGATGCCGCTGGGCAATGCGCCAACCCTCGGCCGTGCGCTCAAACGTGTCGAGATAGCGGATGGCCATGACGTAGTCGCTGAGATGGGCGTCATCGCCTTCTCCGATACTGCGCACATGGTGGGCAAGGCAGTAGGTCTCACCGGTCGCGGAATCTCGGTCGATTGCGTCAGCGAACTCGACGAGATGATTCGCCACGACATGGAGCGTGACGTCGTATCGCGACAATCCGGCGAATGCAGTGGCGATCTCGTCCCGACCGATGCGCTCTCGAACGGGCTCGTCGGTACCGCGTTCGAAGATGCGCAAGACACCCTGCTCGGTGAAGAGGCCAGCGGCAGCAGCACCATCGACCCGATCAGCAGCACGCGCATACAGGTCGACCAGTTCGCGGATGGCGAGGCGATCGGCCAGCGCGTCCTGTTCGAATTGGTTCATTGCGGAGGTGCGAAGGTCCAGCCCGGCAACAGTTCGAGATCCGAGCAGAGCTTGGGGGCGAAGATCCATTTGCCGAGGAACTTGTCGGCGCCGGTTTCCGCAGCCAACCATGCCACGACCTTGCCAGTAGCTTCGGCGGGCTCGCTCCCGAAGCCGGAACTGTATTCATCGTCGGGCTTGGCGGCCTTGCGGGCTTCGGTGACGACATTGCCGGGATCAACATTGAAGGCCCGGAGCCCGAGGCTGCGGTATTCGGCGTTGATGCCACCGGCAACTCGGGCAAAGGCGGCCTTCGACGCCGAGTAGAGGATGCCCCAACCACCCTCACCGGGAGGCCCGGGGGGATCGAGACGGGCGGAGCCCGAGACCATATTGATGATGGTGCCGGTTCCCCGATCGACCATATGCGGCAGCACCTGTTGGATCAGCAGGATCTGGTGCATGAAATTGCCGGCCATGAGCGCGGTCATCGATTCCATCGTGAGATCCGCGATGCGGTCGAGAGTGCCGACCCCGCGGAAGATGGCGTTGTTGTAGAGCACATCGATACGGCCCCATGCCTCGAGCACTGCGGGCACAAGCGACTCGACCGAGGTTCGATCGCTGAGGTCCATGGGCACGATCAATGCCCGCTGTCCGCGTTCCTCGATCTCCTGGGCTGTGCGCTCGAGACTGCCGGGCACCGCGAGGGTGACTTCCTCACGCACGGAGTTGGGTTCAGCCACCCCATCGCCCTCACGGACGGTGCGGGCGCTCACGACCACGTCGAATCCGGCCTCGGCCAGGGCCAGTGCCCCGGCTCGTCCGATCCCGCGGCTGGCGCCGGTTACCACTGCGACTGGTGACTCACTCATCGATCCCCCTCGTTGTCTTGAGGACCCTACTCAACGGAACTCCGGCGATGAACCGATGTCAGCGTGAGGCTTCGATCTTCGCCCTGATGTCCGATGTTCCCGACTCCTGTGAACGCTGGAGGATGGGATCGAACACTGACATCACCCGACCACCACCGGCGAGCAGCACGCCAGCGAGGCTGCGATGCTCGGAATCGATGAGGTTGGCCATGATGTCGAGCACCAGTTCCATCGTGAATCCGGTGGACAGCGCGATGCCGAGCAGGAACTGCAGCAATCGGGGCCGGCCGATCACCCAGGCGAATCGCCGGGCGGTGGCGAAGAACGGGTCGTACTCCTTGGCCAGCAATGCGTCGTAGGCCGCGTGCACCGTGCCGGGATTGATGGCGAATAGTTCGGCGGCATGCCGACCGGACTCGAGTGCGTAGTCGATGCCCTCGCCATTGAAGGGATTGACCAAACCAGCGGCATCACCGACAGCCACCCAACCCGGTCCGCTGCGATTCTCCACATGCATGGGCAGACGCCAGGCCTTCGGGCGGGCCACTGGTTCGCCCAAGCCCCACGCCCGACCCACCTGAGCCATATACGAATCCAGCATGGTGTTGAGGTTGAGTTGGGAGAAGTTGCGCATGGTGGACAGCGCCCCGACTCCAACGTTGACGATGCCATTGCCAGCGGGGAACACCCAGCCGTAGCCGGGCACCAGCGCACCGTCGGGACCTTTCACCGTGAGACAGGCCTCCATATGGCGGTCGTCGGCTTTGGTGGAGGGCACATAGGCCCGGATGGCGAGGCCGAACGGTGAACCCTCGACCCGGGTGGCGCCGAGCATCTTCGCAGCGGGACTCCCCGCTCCCGAGGCAACCACCACGAGATCAGCCCGCGTGACCTCACTGCCCACCTGCACGCCGATCACCCGCCCCCGTTCGATCACCGGTTCGGCGACGGAGTGCTCATGAAGTTGTGCGCCGGCGTCGAGTGCAGTCTGCAGAACGAGGGCGTCGAACTCGGCGCGTGGCGCCACGGCCCCCATGTTCGGGAACGCGCCATCGGGCCAGAGCACCTCGCGCTCTTTGGTGCCGGCCTGCACCCGGAGGCCATCGATGCGATGGAAGCGGGAGATATCGACGCCGAGGCGGCGCAACTCGGCCACGGCGCGAGGGGTGAGTCCGTCGCCGCAGGACTTGTCACGACCCTGCGTGGACTTCTCGAACAGCGCCACACGGGCACCGGACCGGGCCGCCCAAGTGGCGGCGGAGGACCCAGCGGGCCCAGCGCCGATCACCGCGACATCGACATGTTCCATAAGGAGATCTTCCCGCGTGAGCGACCAGTGCACCCCATCGGGAGCCGAGATCCACCCGGAATCAGTTTCAGCTCTGGTCGATGTCGAGAAGCGCAGGCCCAGGCGCAGCGGGAGCGTTACCGGCGCCGAAGACGTCGAGGATCTCATCGACGCTGCCGATCTCGCGCAGCAGTTCCCGATTCGCCGGTCGCATGAACCCGGCGTCGACCGCACCATCGAGGAATTCAAGGATCGGATCCCAGAACCCATCGACATTGAGCACTGCGACCGGATGGGAATGGATGCGAAGTTGAGCCCAGGTCAGGATCTCAGCGAGTTCCTCGAGCGTTCCCAACCCACCCGGAAGGGCCAGAAACCCTTGGGCTTCGACAGCCATGCGCGCCTTGCGCTCATGCATCGAACCGACCTCAATCAGCTCAGTGATCCCCCGATGCCCCTGTTCGGTCTCGAATAGGCCAACCGGGATGATCCCCAGCACCGTGCCGCCAGCGGCCATCACCGCATCGGCCATAACGCCCATGAGTCCAACATTGCCCCCGCCGTAGACCAGCCGAATGCCGTTGGCGGCCAACAGTGCACCCACCTGGCGGGCAACCTCGGCGTGCGCAGGATCGTGGCCGGTGGACGATCCGCAATACACACATAACGAACGGATCCTGGTCTCCGGCGAAGTCATGCCAAGAGCCTAGAAGGACCGGATGGCGCAGGCCGATGCGCCCCCGGACGCGAAGAAGGCACCGGCGAACCGGTGCCTTCTGTGACTGATCACCCGGGGGTGATCTTCAAAGCTCGGAGGGGAGGACTCGAACCCCCAATAAATGGACCAGAACCACTTGTGTTGCCAATTACACCACCTCCGAAGGAGCGAAGGGACGTTACCGGAGCGAGCCCTCCCAGCACCAACCGACTCAGGTGACCGATGCCAGGCGGCGATACCCGATCACCCTGCCGATGGCCACGGCGACCGTTTCGCGGAAGAGTTCCTGGACCGTCGAGTCCGCATTCGTGGGCGAGACCGACGCAGTCAGTCCCAACTCGCTGGCGATCGATGCAACCCGCAACGCGTGATACGGATCGGTGACGATGAGCACCGTGCTCGAACCGCCGGCATCGCGCACGATCACTGAGGAGGCCGAAAGCTCCTCGAAGCTGTTGGTACCTTGCACTTCGATACGGATCGCGCTTTCAGGAACGCCTAGAGCCCGCAGGTACTTGAAGCCCGAGTACCCCTGCGTGATGGCATCGCCGGTCTGCTTGCCGCCCGTAACCACAATCACCGGCGCATCGCCTGCCGAATAGAGCTCGAACGCGTGATCGAGTCGACCCTTCAGCACTGGTGACGGCACCCCGTTCCACTGGGCTGCGCCCATCACGATGATCGCGGAGGCCGGACCCGTGCTGTCCTGCCGAGACGCCCACCACACCTGCCCGAAGGTGACTCCGACATAAAGGACGAGCAGGCTGAGCAGGCCTCCGAAGATGCGCAGCGTCCAGCGTAGGAAGAGAAACGGCATGCGCTCAGACCCGCGAGCGAGCGGCCGCCAATCGGCGGATGGTTTCGTCGCGTCCCAGCACTTCGAGGGACTCGAACAGCGGCGGGCCCACCGTGCGACCGGTGACGGCCACACGAACCGGTGCCTGCACCTTGCCCTTGGCCACACCATTGATCTCCGCATAGGAGAACAGCGCGGCATCGAGACCAGCGATGGTCCAGTCGCAGGTTTCGAAACCAGCAAGCGCGTGATCGAGCACGGCGATCGCGAGGTCCGGGTTCTTCACCATGACCTTCTGCCAGGACTCATCGTCGATGACGGGCTCGGCGGTGAACACGAAGTCGACATAGTCGGGGACCTCCGCGAGCAACTTCACCCGCTCCTGCACAAGAGGGGCGAGTACTTCGAAGGTGGCGATATCGAAACGCTCAGGGTCCCAGGGTGCGTCGTCGAACAACCACCGGGTGGATCGACTGACGAACTGCGGAACCGACAAGGCTCGGATGTACTCGCCGTTGAAATGCTGCAATTTCTTCACATCGAAGAACGCACCGGACTTGCCAACATCGGCGATATCGAACATGGCGACGATCTCGGCAAGCGGTCGGATCTCGATGCCGTCAGATGGTCCCCAACCGAGGGTGGCGAGATAATTCACCATGGCCTCGGGAAGGTATCCGCGCTCGATGTAATCGCCGACCGAGACATCGTCGCGTCGCTTCGAGAGCTTCTGTCGCTTCTCGTTCACGATGAGAGGAAGATGGGCGAAGATGAGCTCACCGGGAGCGCCGAGGGCCTCACGAAGCAGCAGGACCTTCGGGGTGACATTGATGAGATCCTCGCCGCGAATGACGTGCGTGATTCCCTGATCGGCGTCGTCGACAGCGTTGGCCAGATGGAACATCGGCGAACCGTTGGAACGCTGCACCACGAAATCCTCGAGATTGGCGTTCTCGAAGCTGACATGCCCCCGGATGAGATCGTCGAAGGCCGTGGTGCCGTCGTCGGGAACCGCGAATCGGACGACTCGACCCTCACCGGGACCGAGTTCGAGCGTTCGACAATGACTGTCGTATCCGGGGGTTCCGCCCCGGGCCTCCGCACGGGCCTTCACGTCATCCGGGGAGCAGGCGCACCAATACGCACTGCCATCGGCGAGGAGCTTCTCGATTGCTGCGGTGTAGAGATGACCACGCTCGGACTGATGAACCGGGGTGCCGTCCCAATCCAGACCCAACCATTCGAGCGCCTGGAAGATGACATCGATGAGTTCGGGTCGGGAGCGTTCACCATCGGTGTCCTCGATCCGCAGCACGAACTCCCCTCCCAAACGGCGGGCGAAGAGCCAGTTGAACAGCGCAGTACGGGCACCGCCGATGTGCAGATAACCCGTGGGCGACGGGGCGAAACGGACACGTACACCTGAGGAAGTCACAGGGTCGATGGTACCGTCAGGTTCTAGCCGCCCCCCATTCGCCCCCCGCTTGCTGCAGACTCACCGGGCATCGGTCACAACCATCGTGGCCACCACCGTTCCCGCAACCACCGTCGACGAGGCCCTCATGAACTCCACGCTGATCACTCGCTCCGACTCAGATTCAGGAGCAACAACCCGTTCCCGCCGGTTCCGTCCCACCATCGTGGCGGCTGCGTGCGCCGTCGCCCTCACCGTCTCCCTTGTGGGGGTCTCCTGCTCCTCGGGCAAATCCAAATCCGCCTCGCCGCAGGAATCCACAACCTCCACCACCCAGTCGCCGTACGTCACCAAGATCGCCAACGTCAAGGGTCGCACCATCGACGTTCTCGAGGCCGATCCAACCGGAGCGACCTCGACCACGACTGCTGACCCCACTGCTCCCACCAGCACGCTGCCACCCATCCCCCGCAGCAGTCTCAACTCGGCCGGTGTGAAGAAGATCGACACCGGCTTCCAGTTCAGCAATCCCACCTACTTCCGCAACCCACTGGTGTTCGATGTCATCGAGGTGCAGGGGGACTGGGTCAAGGTGCTGATACCCGTGCGCCCGAACCACACTGTGGGCTGGGTCAAGGCCTCGGACGTGGCAATCACCACCACGGACTTCCGATTCGAACTCGATCTCTCGAAGTTCCATCTCACCGTGTTCAAGGGCGCCGAGGTCTTCCTCGAAACCGATGTGGTCATTGGGCGACCGAATACCCCCACGCCCGTGGGTCGCTTCTACATGCTCGAAAAGATCAAGCAGAACGATTCGAACGGCGTCTATGGCACCTGGATCTTCGCAACGAACGGCTACAGCGAGACGCTCGATACCTTTAACGGCGGCCTGCCGGTCATCGCGTTCCATGGCACCAATCAGCCGCAACTGATCGGCACGCAGGCCTCCAACGGCTGTGTGCGCATGCCCAATGAGATCGCCGACAAACTCGCCGAGGTGATTCCCGCTGGAACACCTATCGATATTCTTGACACGGCGGGAGCAGCTACCAGCCCGCTCTGATCATTGCGCTGATCACTCTCGGTGGTTCACCGCAAGCGGAGCGAACCAGCCCGGCCTGCGATCAGTGTGAGTCGCCGTGGGTGCTTGCCGCAATGGTCTCGGCGGTGGCGAGCACCATGGCCGGCGTGGTTCGCACGACATCGGCGACCTGATCGATGGTCATGCGCAGGACGTCGTCGGTCATGGCGTCGACGATGGCCCGCCGCTCGAAGTAATGGTGCGAGCTGGCAACAGCAGCGAAGACCTGCGAACGAATGGCGAGCAGCTCATCGGCGACCGGCGCCAGGAATCCCCAGAAGGTGAGGGCAAGCGTGAGATCACCGAGGATCGGTGCCCGCCCGAACAACGCCGAACGGCGCATGGCGATGGCAAGACAACCGGCGATCGCGTCGGGCTCGGATTCAGCCGCGCCCAGCACGAGACGGCCCTCGTAGATGCGGGCGAGATGCAGCGCATACCCCTGATCGGGGCCGGGAGAACCAAGGCGTGGACCGGCTGGCTGACGACCCTGTAGCTCGCCGGGGCGATCGGCGAGCCAGGACTCGTTGCGTCGGGGCGGCGAGGAATAGGTGCGGACCAGTTCGTCAACGGGCTTCGGTACGTAGTCAGGGGCAGCCATGATGGGGAAAATCTACTCCCCTGCGTGCAGCAAGCCGAACTGCAGGGAATCGATCAGTGCTTGCCACGAGGCTTCGATCACGTTGCTGTCGACCCCCACGGTGGTCCAGACCCGATCGCCGTTGGTTGAATCGATGAGCACCCGAACCACTGCGCCAGTGGCCGCACCACCGTCGACCACGCGCACCTTGAAGTCAGTGAGATGGATCCGGGCCAGCGACGGATGGGCGTCGGTGAGCGCAGCCCGGAGGGCGGAATCAAGCGCATTGACGGGACCGTTGCCCTCTCCGGTGGCCGTGATGGTCTCGCCACCGATGCGCACGGTTGCGGCCGCAGTCGTGGCCACCGAGATCTTGGAATCGGACTCGTGGTGAACGCTGGTGACCTCGTAGGAGACGACCTCGAAGAAGTCCTGCACCCATCCAGCGGCCCGACGCATCCGCAGTTCGAGGGACGCATCAGCCGATTCGAACAGCCAGCCCTCCGATTCAAGGGTCTTCAGTTGCTCGGAGAGTTCGCCGGAGGTCTTGGCGTCGATCTCGACCCCGAACTCCTCGGCCTTCATGGCCATGCCGGCACGCCCGCCCAGATCGGAGACGAGGACTCGTGTGTGATTCCCCACGACTGCGGGATCGATGTGTTCGTAGGTAGCACCACCGGCTCGACCGAGCGCTGAGGTGTGCAGACCACCCTTATGAGCGAAGGCCGATTGGCCAACGAAGGGATCGGCCGGATGCGGCGGGAGATTCACGAGTTCGGCCACCCGATGGCTCACCACGGTAAGCCGCTCGAGATGACCTTCGGGCAGTGTGGCCACGCCGAGCTTGAGCGTGAGATCCGGGATGACGGTCATGAGGTTCGCGTTGCCGGTGCGCTCGCCGTAGCCGTTGACGGTGCCCTGCACCTGGGTGGCCCCACCGAGCACTGCAGCTATGGAGTTGGCCGCGGCACAGCCGGTGTCGTTCTGCGTGTGGATACCGACCGCAGTGTTCGGGCCGAGGAAGGACACGACCTCACCGGTGATCCGCTGCACCTCATGGGGAAGGGATCCGCCATTGGTGTCGCAAAGCACCACGCAGTCGGCACCGTTCACCATGGCGGCTTCGAGCACCCGAAGTGCGAACTCGGCATTGGCCTTGTAGCCATCGAAGAAGTGTTCGGCGTCGAAGAAGACGCGAAGCCCTTCTCGCTTGAGGAATGCCACCGACTCCGCCACCATGGCCACCCCCTCATCGAGTGTGGTGCGAAGGGCCTCGATGACGTGGAAGTCCCAGCTCTTGCCCACGATGCAGGCCGTGGATGTGCCGGCCTCGATCAGCGCCGCGAGCGTGGGATCGACATCGACCTTGCCCGCCGGACGACGGGTGGAACCGAACGCCACGAGTTCAGCCGTGCTGAGCTTCAGTTCCTTCGGAGCACGGGCGAAGAATTCGGCATCCTTCGGATTGGCCTGCGGGTAGCCACCCTCGATCCAGCGCACGCCGAGATACTCGAGTTGCTCGGCGACACGCAGTTTGTCGTCGACGGTGAGTGAGATCCCCTCGAACTGTGCGCCATCGCGCAGGGTCGTGTCGAAGATCTCGACCGACGACGGCAGCGCCCGGAGGGCGTCGTCAGCGGACATGCTCCAACCAACCGTTGTACTTCTCGGTCTGACCACGAACGGCCTTGGCGTATTCCTCGGCGATGGCGAGGGTCTTGGAACCGGGGCACGGAATGGTGCGGTCGTCCACGGAGTTCACCGCGGAGATCTCGGCGGCAGTGCCGCACAGGAACATCTCGTCGCAGATGTAGAGATCGCTGCGGGTGAGCACCTCACGACGGACCTCGAAGCCGAGGTCATTGGCGATCGTGGTGACCGTGTCCTGGGTGAGCCCCTCGAGGGCTCCTGATGCGATCGGCGGGGTGAGCAGGATGCCACCGCGCACCACGAAGATGTTCTCGCCGGTGCACTCGGAGATGGTTCCCTCGGGGCTGAGCATGACTGCTTCGTCGTAGCCAGCCTTGAGCGCCTCGACCTTGGCGAGCGAGGAGTTCACGTAGTTGCCAGTGGTCTTGGACGCGGGCGGCATGGAGTTGTGATCGTGACGCATCCACGAGGAGATCTTGAGGCGGATGCCCTCGGTGAGACCGTGATCGCCGAGGTACGCGCCCCACGGCCAGCAGGCGATTGCCACGTCGACGGTACAGGGCAGCGTATTGAGGCCCATCTCGCCATAGCCGTAGTAGGCGATGGGTCGGATGTAGGCAGAGGGAAGCCCCGACGCGGCGACGACATCCTTGGTGGCCTGCACCAACTCCTCGACGGAGTAGGGCATCTCCATGCCCATGATCTTCGCCGAGTTATGCAGGCGCTTCATATGCTCCGTGAGACGGAACACCGCCGGACCTTCGGGGGTCTCGTAGGCGCGGATGCCCTCGAAGACGCCCATGCCGTAATGCAGGGAGTGGGTGAGGATGTGGATGTTGGCGTCGGCCCAATCGACGAGTTCGCCGTTCATCCAAATCTTGTGGGTGGGTGTAATAGGCATGGTTCCCTCGGGTGTTCAGGAAGCGAATCGGTTCAGGTGCAGCATCAGCAGTAGGAAGAGCTTCGGATTCAGACGCGACTGGCGACGAGATCGCCGACCTCGGTGGTTGAGCCCACGAGGGACTCGGTATCGGCACAGGCGGCACGGATACGGGCGCCCGCATCGGTTTCGCCCAGGAACTCCAGCATCATGGCCGCCGACAGGATGGCTGCCACTGGATTGGCCTTGTTCTGACCGGCGATATCAGGAGCAGAGCCATGCACCGGTTCGAACATCGACGGACTGGTTCGATCGGGATTGAGATTCCCCGAAGAGGCGAAGCCGATACCGCCAGAGACCGCACCGGCGAGGTCGGTGAGGATGTCACCGAAAAGATTGTCGGTGACGATCACGTCGTAACGCTGCGGGTTCTCGACGAAGTAGATGCAGGCGGCGTCAACATGGTTATACGCCGTGCTCACTGCGGGATACTCGGCGGCGACCTCGTTGAAGGTGCGGTCCCAGAGATCGCCGGCGAAGGTGAGCACGTTGGTCTTGTGCACCATGGTGAGGTGCTTGCGCTCGCGGGATGCGGCGAGCTCGAACGCGTATCGGATGCAGCGCTCGACACCCATGCGGGTGTTGACCGAACCCTGGGTGGCGATCTCAGCGGGGGTGCCCTTGCGCAGGAACCCGCCTTCACCGGCATAGGTACCCTCGGTGTTCTCGCGGATCACGATGAAATCGTGCGAACCGTCAGGAGCGAGGAAGGGGCGCTGGTTCACATAGAGATCAAGATCGAAGCGCATCTTGAGCAGCAGCCCGCGCTCGATCACACCCGGCGGAACCTCGGGGGTTCCCACAGCTCCGAGCAGGAGTGCATCGAGACCGCGCCATTCGGCGATGGTGTCGTCGGTGAGCACGATGCCGTCACGCAGATACCGCTCGCCACCAAGGTCGTAGTCGACCGTATCGAGAGAGACACCAGTGGCAGCGATGACCTTGAGCGCTTCAGGGATGACCTCATGGCCGATTCCGTCGCCGGGGATGACACCGATCTTGTAGCTCACGTCTGCTCCAGTGGATGACCGCGCAACGCGCGGCGGGGAATGCTGCCGGGGTACTTCGGAGGGTCCGGGCGCGCCCGTTCGCAAACTTCACGATCAGGGGCCGGGAGACAGGCGATCCTAGCCGGGCGGCCCCGGGAGGCTGTAGTGGGAATCAGCCCGGCCGCTAGCATTGGCACCCATGGCCGACGTGCAACATCTCTCCCAAGCGACCTTCGACCGCCTCGTGGCCGAACATCTGCAGCTCTCCACCATCGAACGCATCGACATCGCCCGCAAGATCCAGAGCGCCCGCGAGCTCGGCGACCTCTCCGAGAACGGCGACTACCACGCCGCTCGGGAGGAGCAGGGCAAGATGGAAGCCCGGATCCGGCATCTTGAGGCGGTCATCGAGAACGCCGAGATCGTCGAGGCCTCCGACACCGAACAGGTCGCCCCCGGAGTCATCGTCTCGATCTGTTACGAGGGTGATGACGAGGCCGAGCGGTACCTGATCGGTTCCATCGAGGAGCGCAGCGATGAGGTCGAAACTCTCACCGTCGGCTCCCCCCTCGGCAAGGCCCTCCTCGGGGCCAAGGTCGGCGAGGTCGTCGGGTTCGAGGCTCCCGGCGGAATCCTCAACGTCACGATCGTCAAGATCGAGGTCTGAGATAACCGCCGCGCCGCTCGCCCCGGATCCCGAAGGCCCAGATCTCGGCCCGACGGACGAGCGCGCTCCGTTCTCCACCCCGGGGATGCCCGAGGGACGGCTCGTCGAACTCCCGGGTCGTGGCATCACCTTTGTGCGCGAATCACCCGGCCCGGTTGGCGCACCCACGCTCCTGCTGCTGCACGGCTGGACAGCGAATTCGGCAGTCAACTGGTTCGCCACCTATTCGGCGCTGTCCGAGCATTTCAATGTTCTTGCCATGGACCACCGGGGCCATGGCCACGGACTGCGCACCTGGCGGCCGTTCCAACTCGAGGACTGTGCCGACGATGCGGTCGCCCTGCTCGATGAACTCGACCTCGATCAGGTCATCCCCGTCGGCTACTCGATGGGCGGGCCCGTGGCCCAACTCATCTGGCGCCGACATCGCGAGCGCGTGTCAGCTCTCGTGCTGTGCGCCACCGCCTCGAAATTCCGTGAGCACAGGGCTGAGGGTCTCCTCACTGCAGCGGTGGCAGCCGTTTCGGGAACATTGCGCGTCACTCCGGACACCGCAATCGATCGCCTCTTCGAGCGTTTCATCAGCCCTCGATATGAGCGCACACCGCTCGGACAGTGGGCCCTCGAACAGCAGAAACTGAATGACTTCCACACCATCGTCGAAGCCGGTCATGCCGTCGCCTCGTTCGACTCCCGTGACTGGGTGCATGAGATCGATGTGCCCACCAGCATTGTCACCACAACCGATGACACCACGGTGCAGCCCGAACGACAGGCGCTGCTCTCCGATTCCATCGCGGGAACAGAGGTATTCACGGTTGTCGGCGGACACGATGTGTGCGCCACGAATCCAAAGGTATTCGTGCCCCCGCTGGTCGATGCCTGCCTGGCCGTCGGCCGACGCATCGCCGCGCACTGAACTCCTGTCGAGCGGGTGCTCGTTGCTCAGCGCTCGGTGACCCGATGGACCCACTCGTAGAACGCGGTGCTGTTCACGCCATAGGTGAGGTTGTGTCCCTCGCCCTGCACGATCGCATACCAAGTCCATTCCGGCCCCGCGCTTCGCTGCCACACCAGGGCGATCGGTGTGCCCTGACTGGCTGGCGGAACCAGCGCGTCGGTCTCGCCGTAGGCGAGGAACACCGGCGGCAACGTGGCGTGTACGTAGCCTGCAAAATACGCCCACGACAGCGGGCTGAATGCTTCAGCCTGTCCCGGTGTGCAGGTGGGAAGTGGCAGGCGCGGTGTCACCGCCCCGCTGCAACCGAGGAAGTTCTCGATCATCTCGTCGCCGAAGACGTTGCCGGTCAGATACCAGGGCAGGTCGCTCGGGCCCACCAACGAGATCACGCCATCCACATGAGGATCCTGCGACCGCAACTCATCAGGAAGATTGGCCCCAGCGAACACTCCTGGAGCAGCGGCTGCGAGCAGAGCGATATGTCCACCCGCTGAACCTCCGGCGACGATCACCGGCCCGGTCGGGGCGTTCCATTCATCACGATGCGCGCGTACGAACCGAATCGCACGATCAGCATCGGCAGCGATCTCCGGTGCACGCACATCGGGCACGAATCGGTAGTCAACGGTCACGATCATCCAGCCGCGATCATGAAGCGAACCCACAAGCGCATCGACATTCGTCTGATCGCCGCTTCCCCAACCACCGGAGTGGAACCACATCACGATTCCGAGTGCATCTCCGGCGGGAGCGAACACATCGAGATGATGCTGGGGGTCGGGACCATAGCGAACCCTGCCGATGGATGGCTCCGGGTCGAAGGTGTAGCCCGGGTCGAGGCGATCAGCAGGGTCGAGCGCGGTCTGATTCACCATGCAGGACGCCAGCAGCAGGCCAAGGGCGACCACGATGACCAGTCCCGAAACCGCGAAACGCCTGACCCGAACCACTCTCGATCTCAATGAAACCACGGCAACCACCTCAGGGTCACCGTAGGGTCCGAAGCGGGTCAGAGCGCCTCGATCGCGTCAATCACCTCATATGGGGCAACGCAGAATCAGTGGGGCGCGGACGATGGGGAACGACCACGCTGTACGAATCAGGATCCGGAGAATCGGATCTGGCGAGCCAACACATCTTCGAGCACTCCCTTGCGTTCTTCCGCAGCCTGCAGTTCCAGCGAGAGATCGACATCGCCCCGGGGAGCCAGTTGGATCTGCACGGGTGCATCGCCACCGACATCGACAACACCGAGCCCTGCGACTGGTCCGGCGTGGGAACGATCGAACGCGATACCGAGCCTGAGCAAGCCGGCCATAGCGCGTACCCGGTCCTGATCGGCGTCACGCAGTCGGGCGAACTCGGCGTGCTTCACCTTCGGGGCGCTCTTGCGGTGATACCTCGCCACGAGGGCGATCAGTTCGATCTCATGATCGGTGAAGCCGGCCAGCCGATCCGAGTGACGGATGACGTAGTAGCTGTGTTTGTGGTGCTCGCTATGCGAAACCGAAAGTCCCACGTTGGCCAGTAATGCCGATGCCTCGAGGAGCTCACGCGAATCGTCGCCGAGCCCGTGGAGCGGAGCGAGCCCATCGAACAACTCGAGCGTGAGCGCAGCGGCACGCTTCGAGTGTGAGGGATCATCGTCCATCGCTTCGGCGAGATTCATCACACTGCGGCGCCGAAGGTCCTGCAAGTGATGCAACGTGGCGCCCCGGCGACGTGAAAGTGCGTCGAGCAGCACCCCCTCACGCAGCGCGTAATCGGAGATGATCACCGTGTCGATGCCGAGTTCGAGCACTGACTGTTCGAGCACGATCGCACCGCCGAGGATGATGTCGGCACGCGATGGATCCATGCCCGCAAGTCGCCGACGTGCATCAACTGACTCGCAGTTCGCCAGCATCGTGACGACTTCGGAGATCTCCGCAGCCGTCATCTCGAAGTTGTTGTACGTACGTAATGGCGATCCGCTGCGTTGCGCATGCACCAGAGCAGCCACGGTCTCGGCGGTGCCCGATGAGGCAATTGCCACATCGAATCCGAGCGCGTCGACATCGCGGACCATCGGAGCGAGCACAGAGCGAACATGTCGTCGACAGGATTCCACCGCGCTCGGATGATCCCGATCGCTTCTGAAGAACCGTCGGGTGAGGCGGATCGCCCCGAGCTTGAGACTCCCCGCGGCGAGGGTCTCGCCCTGCTCCCCCACCAGGATCTCGGTGCTGCCCCCACCAATGTCGATGAGGACGAGACGACGGTCGTACACCGGCACCGCTTGCAGCACGCCGAGATGAATGAGACGCGCCTCCTCCACACCAGCGATGACCTCGACCTCAACGCCAGCCTCCAGTCGGGCGCGGTCGATGAACTCATCGGCGTTCTCCGCTTCGCGGACCGCGCTCGTGGCCACGGCGTGAATGTCTGCCCCGTGGATCGCGGCGATACGAGCGAGTCGCTTGAGCGCCTCGACGCCCCGATCGATTGCTTCTGGTTCGAGACGTTTCATGTCACCGGAACTCGAACCGAGACGCACCATCTCCTTCTCGCGCTCGATGACCTCGAAGTTCGGTCCGGCACCGTCACTGTCCTCGCCGATCTCGCCAACACGCGCGACAACCATATGGAACGAGTTGGTTCCGATATCGATGGCGGCGAGGGGGCGTTCGGTCATGGAAGGTCGGGGCGGAGGCCGGCGTCGCGTTCGATGCGACGAGCGGCGGCGACCACTGCTTCACCGTAGCGACGTCCGGGGTGCTTCGTGGTGCGTTCGATCGGACCGGACACGCTCACTGCCGCGATGATCGATCCACGGTCGAGGACCGGCGCCGACACCGAGGCCACGCCGGCCTCGCGTTCTCCGACACTTTCGGTCCAACCCCCCGCCCCGAGTTCGCCGTTGAGCACACGAGCGCCTGAGCCCAGTCCGAGCAACGGAAGGCTGGCTCCGAGCGGCACGATGGTGCGCAACCCATGAGGCGATTGCAGCGCGGCGATACACACGCGCCTGTCAGCTTCGGGTACGAACAGTTGCACGCTTTCCTCGGTGGCATCACGCAGTTCGCGAAGCGCTTTGTGCGCAGCGCCGGCGAGCGGGAACGCCTCGGTCGCCGCCCGACCCAGTGCGACCAGACGGGTGCCCAGCGTGAAGCGACCCTCGTCATCACGACGAACCAGACCATGTTCCTCGAGTGCGGTGGCCAATCGATGGGCAGTGGCCCGGGGCAACCCGGTGGCATCGACAAGTTCGGCGAGCGAACGCGGCTCGACCTCAAGAACGTCGAGGACCAGAACCGCCTTGTCCAGCACGCCGACACCGCCTAGAGTGCTTCCCATAGAGCGAGATTAGCGTCTCACTATGTGAGATACAAATACCCGCAGTGACCGACAGGACCCGAAGCGACCAACAGGAAAGGACCACTCATATGAGCTCCCCCAGGACCCTCTCCCAGAAGATCTGGGACGACCATCTGGTGCGCAGCGCCGAGGGCGAACCCGAGCTGCTGTACATCGACCTCCACCTTGTCCATGAGGTCACCTCACCGCAAGCCTTCGATGGTCTGCGCATGAGCAACCGTGGCGTTCGTCGTCCCGAGCTCACGGTGGCCACCGAGGATCACAACGTCCCCACCTCCGATATCCATCTCCCCATCGCAGATCCCATCTCGCGCAAGCAGGTCGACGTGCTGCGGGCCAACACCGCCGAGTACGGCATCGTCGAGCACGCCATGGGCACCCCCGGCCAGGGCATCGTGCATGTCATCGGTCCGGAGCAGGGTCTCACCATGCCGGGCATGACCATCGTGTGCGGCGATAGCCATACCGCCACTCATGGAGCATTCGGCGCCCTTGCATTCGGCATCGGCACCAGCGAGGTCGAGCATGTGCTCGCCACCCAGACCCTGCCGCAGCACGCTCCCGAGACCATGGCCGTCAATGTCGAGGGCGAGCTGCCCGAGGGCGTCACCGCCAAGGACCTCATCCTCGCCATCATCGGCATGATCGGTACGGGCGGCGGCATCGGTGCGGTCATCGAATACCGCGGCTCGGCTATTCGTTCGCTGTCGATGGAAGGGCGCATGACTGTTTGCAACATGTCAATCGAAGCCGGCGCCAAGGCCGGGCTCATCGCCCCCGACGACACCACCTTCGAATACCTCAAGGGACGCCCACACGCTCCCACCGGTGCCGACTGGGACGCTGCACTCGCCTACTGGCGCACGCTGCCCACCGACGAAGGCGCGGTCTTCGATCGCAGTGTCACCATCGACGCCACCGCACTTCGCCCGTTCGTGTCCTGGGGCACCAACCCCGGTCAGGTCATCGAGCTCGACGCCAACGTGCCCGATCCGGCTGCCATGGCTGATCCCATCGATGCCAGCAATGCCCAGCGTGCGCTCGAGTACATGGGCCTCACCGCCGGCATGCGCATCAAGGACATCGCCGTCGACACCGTGTTCATTGGTTCATGCACCAACAGTCGCATCGAGGACCTTCGGGCCGCGGCCGCTGTCGCAAAGGGTCGCACCGTGAAGCCGGGTCTGCGAGCCATGGTCGTGCCCGGTTCCTTCGAGGTGAAGAACCAGGCCGAAGCCGAAGGACTGCACACCATCTTCACCGAGGCTGGTTTCGACTGGCGCGAGCCGGGTTGCTCGATGTGTCTGGCCATGAACCCCGACAAGTTGGCACCGGGCGAACGCTCAGCGTCCACCTCGAACCGCAACTTCGAGGGTCGTCAGGGCAAAGGCGGGCGCACACATCTCGTCTCCCCCGCCGTTGCCGCCGCCACCGCCATCGCCGGCACCTTCGCCGATCCCACCGACCTGTAGGAAGAGGACACCATGGAACCAGTCATCACCATCACCGGCACCGCAGTGCCACTCGACCGCTCCGATGTCGACACCGACCAGATCATCCCCAGCGATTGGCTCAAGCGCGTTGAGCGCACCGGCTTCGGCCAGGGCCTGTTCAGCGAATGGCGTGAGGATCCCGAGTTCGTCATGAACCTCCCGCAGTTCGGCGAGTCGAACATCCTCGTGGCCGGTCCGAACTTCGGTGTCGGCTCATCGCGAGAGCACGCGGTGTGGGCGATCATGGATTACGGCTTCAAGGCCGTCATTGCTCCCCGCTTCGGTGACATCTTCCGTAACAATTCCGCCAAGAACGGGCTCGTCCCCGTGGTGCTACCTGCCGATGTGGCCGTGCAGATTCTGAAGGCCGTGGAGGCCGACCCGACACTCATGATCACCATCGATCTCGAGACCCGTCGGGTCACCGTGCCGGCACTCGGCATCGATGTCGAGTTCCCCCTCGACGATTCCACCCGGCACCGTTTCATGAACGGACTCGACGATATC
>WLCQ01000220.1 GCA_009705225.1 Actinomycetota bacterium
CGCCCATGGGGTTCTGCCCGTACCGGTGCCGGCAGTGGTGGCACTGCTTGCCGGTGCGCCCACCTATGGGCTCGACGTCGAGCGCGAACTCACCACCCCGACAGGTGCGGCACTGCTGGCCGCCAATGTTGTCGAATGGGGTGGCATGCCGGCCATGACCATCGAACGGTCCGGCTACGGCGCCGGAACTGCCGATCTTGGCGATCGGCCCAACCTCACCCGTGTGGTGATCGGCACCCGCTCCGCGACCGATGCCATCGAGGGTCAGGCCGTGGTCCTGCTCGAGACGAATGTCGACGACGTCACCGGCGAAACGCTCGCCTATGTCATCGAGCAGTTGCTCGCCGCCGGAGCACATGATGCATGGCTCACCCCGATCATCATGAAGAAGGGGCGTCCGGCGTGCACGGTCAGTGTGCTTGCCGATCCTTCAGATGCTGCGGCGTTGCGTGAGGTGCTCGTGCGTGAGACCGGCACCATGGGTGTGCGCGGACGAACGATGGAACGGTGGCCGCAGGCCCGCATCTTCGACACGGTGATGATCGACGGTCATGAGATCCGGGTGAAGTCCACCGCGGGTCGGGCGAAGGCCGAGTACGACGATGTGGCGAGAGCAGCGAGAGCGTTGGGCGAGCCGTTGCGCGAGATCACCCGCCGGGCGGAAGAGGCGTGGCGGGAACGCTGAATCAGCTCCGAGCCAGAACGCTCATACTCGCTGGTTTCAGGATGTGTGCAGGATGACTGTCGCCTCGGTGACTCCGGCGATGATGTTGCTCGCTGACACACCAACCTCGCCGGCCAACTCGAGCCGGGTGACACCGCGGTCGAGCAGCGCGTCGAGCACAGCGGCAACTTCGAGGCGGGCGAGCGCGGCGCCAAGGCAGAAATGCACGCCGAAACCGAACGCCACGTGATGGTTGGGTGTGCGCCCGATGTCGAACTGATCAGCAGTGGGACCAAACTCGGCCTCATCGCGATTGGCTGACGCGTACAGCATCATGAGTGCCTCGCCGGCGGCGATGTTCTGCCCGCCGAGCACGGTGTCTTTGGTTGCTGTGCGCACGAAATAGATCACTGCAGTGGTCCAGCGCAGGATTTCTTCGACTGCGCTGTTGATGAGCGATCGATCGGCCCGCAGGCGGTCCCATTGTTCGGGGTTCTGGGCAAACGCAACCAGCCCACCGGAGATTGTGTTGCGGGTTGTTTCGTTGCCAGCCACGAGCAATTGGTTGAGGAACATGCGCAGTTCCTCGTTGCTGAGTCGGTCGCCATCGAGTTCGATGCCGGCCAGCAGCGAGATGACATCGTCACCCGGGGTCTCGCGGGCGACCTCCACCAAGCGCAGAAGCTCGGTGTACATCTCGGCGTTCAGCGCGTTCTTGCGTTCAGCGTCGTTGTAGATCTCAGTTCCGGGAATAGAAGCCTCGGACCATTCCCACACCCGGTCCCATTGGCTTTCGGGCAGCCCCAGCAGTTGGGCGATGACCTGCACCGGCAACGGCACCGCGAGTGGCGGCACGATGTCGACGGGCGCATCGAGCGGCAGGGCATCGACGAGCACCTTGGCGGCTTCACGGGTGGCGTCTTCGAGCGTGCGCACCATGCGACGACCGAATGCGGGTTGCACGAGATTGCGATAGCGGGTGTGCTCAGGCGGGTCGGTATGCATCATGGTGGGCGGATTGTCGTAATGCACGCCCACCTCGAAGGTGATGATGCCGCGACCGGAGCAGAACGTGGCCGGGTCGGTGGACACCGCCATGACCTCGGCGTGACGACTCAGAACCCAGAACGGGCCGCCACCGAGATCGCCGGTTTCACACCAGGCCACCGGATTGGTTTCGCGCAGTTGCGAATAGAGCGGGAAGGGGTCCTTCGCCGGGAACGCGTTGTAGAGCAGTTGATCGGTGAGCGGTTCATGCGCGACACCAGCGGCGTTCTGCCTCGACATTGGTTCTCCCCCAAGAGATATGGACTGCGATATGGACTGCGATGTTTCTGAGTTGCGGTTGATGCGGTTGACGCAGCAAGTGTTGGCCGCGTCGGTGGTGGACGGATTCAGCCCGAACCGAGAGTCTTCCAGAGAGCGATATAGCTCGGCTGCTCGATGGCCGGTGTGACCCAGCCGGAGGCCACCAGTTCATCGTGTAGTGCTGGCAGATTCTGGAATGGCACGCCCATATCGGTGTGATGGGCGAGGTGCCAGCCGGTGTTAAACGGCACGATCCAGAACCGGGGGGCGAAACGCTGACGCACCACATGGGTGGTTCGGCGACGGTCGACGGAGTGCTCCATGCCGCCATGCTCGGCGATACCGCGCAGACGGTTGAGGACCCGCCACACCGTGAGCCACGGGGCCAGCCAGAACAACGGCCACAGCCACCAGCGACCCGACAGCAGGGTCATCGCCGCGGCCAGCACGAACTGCGTGATCACGATGGAGATGGCGTAGGGCCGACTCGATTTCCGCACCACTGCCATGATGAGACCACGCAGATGCTTGTAGCCCGATTCACCGAATGCGTCACGGCGCAGTTTGCGCTTCAGTGAGGCGCTCGGGATCGGATAGTTGCGATAGAGGTTGAGGTCGGGTTCGTTCGGTCCGAGTTCGTCGCGATGGTGGGCGATGTGCTGACGGCGGTAGGCGTCGAAGGGGATGAACGCCGGATACGCGAGCAGCCAGCGCCCGGCAAGATCATTGGCCCGACGGCGGCTGAACAGGCAGCGATGCACCGCCTCATGGGCGAGGATCGACAACAACGAGTAGCCGCGACCGATCAGCACGAAGGTGAGCGCCCACACGATGAGCGCGGCGGCAACGGGCAGCTTCGGTGTGATCAGACAGGCCGCTGCCAGGACGCCAAAGGTTTGAACCCACACCGAGATCACGTTGAGCACGTTGCGGCTGTTGGGTATGCGACGGAGTTGTTCGCGCACCGCCGGCACGGGCATCCCACTGGCCTGCAGGCGCTCGGTGGGCAGCACATCGGGCAGATCAGCAGCATCGGGCACCATCGATGTGCGCTTCGCCGGCGGATTCATCTGCAAAGTGTGCCTCAGAGCGGCGAGAATGGGGAGATGACTGCTGTCGAAACCCCGAACCGCTTGTACTTCCGCCAA
>WLCQ01000221.1 GCA_009705225.1 Actinomycetota bacterium
CTGAGCCTCGGCCTCGCACCCAATACCGCAGTCGACAGGGCCGTGAAAGCGACCATCGACGATGGTGTTTCCGTCGTCGTTGCTGCCGGCAATGAGAACAAGGACTCCTGCGAGCGATCCCCGAGCCGGGTTTCCGCCGCCGTCACCGTGGGCGCCGTTGACTCCAGCGATCGTCGGGCCTACTTCTCGAACTTCGGTTCTTGCGTCGACCTCTTCGCCCCCGGTATGTCGATCACCTCGGACTGGAAGGACGGCAGCACAATGGTGGTCAGCGGAACCTCCATGGCCACCCCGCATGTGGCCGGAACCGTCGCGCTCATCCTCGGCGTCACCCCGACCCGTTCCCCGGCGAACGTGTCCACCGATCTCAAAACCCTCGCTACCACCGGGACCATCAGTAACGGCGGAGAGCGATCCCCCAATCTGCTGCTGCATACCGGTGCCACGCCGCCGCCGGTCACGGAGGCCCCGGTCGCGCCTACTTCCGTGAGCGCAACCACTCCAGCCAATGCGACAACCACTGTCACTTGGCTCCCCTCGACCTCAACACCGACCCTGGATCAGACGGTCAACATTTACCGCGACGGAACACTGCTGCGATCGACTGTCGTCGCCAGCTCCACGAAAACCATGACCTACTCCTCGATGACCACAGGGGCGAGTTACACATTCACGGTGCAAGCCCGAAACAGCATCGGCCTCAGCACGGCGTCATCAGCCTCGACAGCAGTGGTGTGGCGCACGGTGCCTTCGAAGCCCACCTCGGTCGCTGCTGCCGTCAATCCGTCCGGCATCGCATCGCTCACCTGGAGCGTCACTTCTGATGGCGGGTCGGCCCTCACCGAACAACTCGTACGTACCTATCGCGACAGTGAACTGGTGGCCACCACCTCGGTGTCAGGTACCGCCACCGGATTCACCACAACCACGTCGCTCGATGTCGGCGCCTCGTACAAATTCACCGTGCAGGTTCGAAACAGCATCGGTCTCAGCCCCGTCTCGGGGTATTCGAACACCGTTGTGTTCGCCAATGCACCTTCTCCTGCCACGAGCGTGGTCGCGACGCTCAAGTTCACCAGCAATGCCAAGATCACCTGGACCCTCGGCGCAAATGGTGGATCCGCCCTCACCGGCCAGGTCGTACGGGCCTACGCGAATGGCGTCTACCTCACATCATTCAACGTGAGCGGAACTGCGAAGAGCCTCACGCTCCTCGGCATGAGCACCGGCGTTTCCTACACCTTCACAGTGCAGGCAGTGAGCCTCGCGGGTTCGAGTGCGGAATCTGCACCATCGAACGCCATCAGTCGGATCCGCTGATCCGGTCGTTCAGACGATCCGAACCTGTTCGTCGTCGAATTCCACGATGTCGCCGGCCCGAAGCTGACGGCCACGGCGGATCTCGATCTCACCGTTGACCAGCACCTCGCCGCCGGCGAGCAGGAGCTTGGCATCGGCACCGGAGTCCACGAAATTGGCCAGCTTCAACAGCTGGCCCAGACGAATGGTCTCCGTGGTGATCTCGATGTCGGGCACTCCGACAGCATGGTCGGGATCCGCCGCCGATGCCATCGCTGACGGTGCCCTACGCTGCGGCCACGATCACGTCGGGTGTGCCCGGCTCGAGACATCGGTGATGTCGTCATCACCGCAGGGGGAGACATGGACAGTTCCGAAGCACGCAACCGCGAATTGGTCGAGCTGTACTGGGACGCGCATTTCAAGCGCGACTGGGAACTCATGGCCACGTTCTTCACCGAGGATGCCCACTACACCGATGTCGGCATGGACCCCGTTGGCGCCACCGGTGGGGCCGACATCATTCGACGGCTCAAGATCGGCATCGAACCTCTGTCGGGCTACTACCACTTCCCCAAGCACATCGTGGCCCAGGGCAACTTGGTGATCTGGGAACACATGGAGCGCTGGATGTTCCATACCGGTGAGGTTGTGGATCACCCGTTCGTGAGCGTGATGCAGGTTCGCGACGGCAAGATCTGTCGCTGGCACGACTACTCACATATCGGCAACGTCATCGACAACGCTCCGGCCTGGTGGCTCGAGCACATCATGAGCGGCGGCACGAACCCGATCCCCGAAGCCTGAGCCGACGCTCGCTCGGTCGCTCGGTCCATCAGTCGCTCGGTCGCTCGGTCAGAGCGACGAGGCCGGCTGCTCGGCGCAGCGGCTGGATCACCGCAACGGTAGAGACATGAGCGTGACGCTGAACTCGTGTCCGTCGAGGACGCGGGTGTGCGGCTGCTCGTGTCGGAAGCCGAAGGACTCAAACGCGAGTCGGGCGCAGTCGGAGACCGTGGCCTTCAGTTCGTGCACTCCACGGAATCGGGCGTGTTGCTCGACCACTGCGGCGAGCGCAGCGCCGACCCCGCGCATGACGACAGCGGGGTCGACATAGAGCATGTCGAACTCCTCGGGTTCGGCGAAGGTGGCGAACCCGACGGCCCGTGCGGGTGTCGCGGCGCCCTCGAGTTCAGCCACATACGTGGTGTGATCGGTGATGAGCGCGAGAGCCCGATCGGCGTTGAGCGCTGCTGCCCATGCTGCGACCTGTGGCGGTGCGTAGAACGGCGGGGCCAGTTCGGTGATGGAACGGGTGAAGATATCGAGCAGCGCGGGCGCGTCGGCAGCAGTGGCGGGGCGGACGGCGACGGGCTGCGCGGTGGTCATGTCAGATCTCCGGATGGCACGCAAGGGTGGACCCATTGCCGTCGGGCAAACGGTCGACCCGGATGCCGATCTGGAGGTCCTCCTTCATTGCTTCGACGTGGGTGATGACCCCCACGGTACGGCCGGTGGCGTGGATCTGATGCAGGGCGTCGACGGCCTGCCCCAGCGCCTCGGGATCGAGTGAGCCGAACCCTTCGTCGACGAAGAGCGCCTCGAAGACCCGACCCGAGGCCGACCCGCCCTGGCTGACGACATCGGCCAGACCGAGTGCGAGGGCGAGGGAGGCCTGGAACTGCTCACCGCCACTGAGCGAGCCGGGTGGCCTGGCGACTCCTGTATGGGCATCGAACAC
>WLCQ01000222.1 GCA_009705225.1 Actinomycetota bacterium
TGGTCAATGACGCCTTCAACCTTGTCTTCGACTTTTCCCACCTTCTCCTTCATCTCACCGGCCCTGCGGTCGGCAGTTCCCTCGGCCTCAAGGTCTTCGTCGCCGACTGTCGAGCCGACGAGCTCCTTGGCCTTTCCCTTGACCTGATCACTTTTTGCTCCCATAGCCATTCACCCTTCATTGTTGGTAGTTGTCGAATGTCCGCCTAGATCGTTCAGCGCTAGTGCGCTTTCGTTATCGGTCAGCTGCCGACTCGGACCGGTCCTCGGTCCGCACTTCGCCGTCACGTGTCTGGTGGACGCTCTGGGCGACGGTCGTTCTGCTCCTTTTTGCGAACCTCCTCTCAGCTTCGGAGCCAGAGCGCAGAGGAGACATAACGAGCATCGCAGGGACCCCCGTTGCAGCGAGGTAGCAGGGCGAATTCACCCACGCGCATGACGTGGTCGAGCCCGTGGCGCAACCCCACATCACGTTCACGGCTTATCGTCTCGTCGTGGACTTCGTGAATCGCGTCGTGGCATGGGATGGCTGGCGCGGCCGGGTCATGGCGACGGTGATGGCTCAGGGCAATGCCGACATGGAAAATGCCGCGGTCGAGCTCGTGAACCCGAAGCCTGACGCCAATATCGTGATGATCGGTTGTGGACCGGGTGTCGGTGTGGTCGCCGGTGCACGTCGCGCGCCGAACGGCATGGTGATCGGCATTGACCCGTCGCCGGTGATGGTCGAGCGGACCCGAACTCGGTGTCGTCGGGAGCGAGTCGAGCAGGTGACGAAGGTTGAGCGGGCTGCGGCAGAGTCGCTCCCCGTGCCCGATGATTCGCAAGATGCCGTGGTCAGCGTCAACAACATCCAACTGTGGAACGACCGAGCAGTCGGTCTCGACGAATGTGTTCGAGTCCTTGCTCCCGGAGGCGTGGTGGTCGTGCTCCTGCACACCTGGGCCATCCCGGACGCCGTGCCTGATGACGAGTGGGTCGCACAACTGTGCGCCGACCTGTCGGCCCGTGACCTACGGGTCGAGCCGCCGCAGACTCGGCGCTTTCGATCCGGTCCTGCCGTGGTGATCCTCGGAAGGTCGGAAGTCTGATCGCATACCCGGTCGACCCTCGCTAGTGACCGAGGGCAAGTTGCTCGAGTCGCGCAACCCGTTCCTCGATCGGCGGGTGGGTCATGAAGAGGCGACTCAGGTCACGGCGGTTCCCGGTGAGTGGATTCACGATCCATGCACTCGCCTGCGCTGGAGCGATGTCCATCGGTGCCTGTTGCGAAACCCGCTCGAGTCGTCGCAACGCAGCAGCCAATGCCAAAGGATTCCCGCTGATCTGTGAACCAACTCGATCGGCTTCGAACTCGCGGGAACGGGAGACCGCCATTTGCAACATCCCCGCCGCTATTGGCGCAACGATTGCCATGACGAGCATGGACGCTCCTGAGGGCCCCTCCTCCTCATCATTGGATCCTCCGAAAATTCCGGCGAACATCGCCATGTTCGCGACGAACGAGATCGCCGTCGCAATCGCGGCAGCGACCGATCCGATGAGGATGTCGCGGTTGCGGATATGCGCCATCTCGTGGGCGAGCACCGCGCGTACCTCCTCGGGAGGACACTGCTGCATGAGCCCCTCCGTGACAGCAACCGCGCTGTGCGAGGGATTACGCCCCGTGGCGAATGCATTGGGCTGCGGGGAGGGCGAGACGTAGATCCTCGGCTTCGGCAGACCGGCCCGAGCAGCCAGATCAGCGACCATGGCGTGCAATTCGGGAGCTTGCTCGGCCGTCACCTCGGTGGCATGCGCTGCTCGAACCGCAAGTCGATCCGAGAACCAGTACGACCCGCCGGTGATGAGGAACGCGATCACCAGTCCGATGAGCGCGCCCCCCATTCCTCCGAGGGTCGAACCGAGAAGGACGAAGAGTCCACCGATCGCCCCGAGAAGAACGGCTGTCTTCAGAGAGTTGCGAAGTGCCATCGCATTCACCTCATCCGAACTCGAGCAGATCCGACAGGAAGCTGCTCGCTTTCTTCTTTTTCGATGGCGCGTTCGACCCGTCATGGCGCGCAGTGGGCCGATCACCACCCCGGTCAGAACTCTCACGTGAACGGAGTTGCTCCTTCGATCGTTCGACGATCTTGTCGAGCTCACCCCTGTCAAACCAGATGCCCCGACACTCGGGGCAGTAATCAAGCTCAATTCCTTCGCGATGGGTCAGCTGCAGTTCTCTGCCATCAATGGGACACAACATGTCGCTCTCCTGTTCTCGTCGGTGGAATGGTGGAAGCAGTCGACGGAGGGTCCCGCTCTCTCAGGAGGAAAGCTGTGAATTCCTTGGGAGGATGCATGAGACAACCTTTCGAAGGACAACGCAGAAACTGGTGCCGTTCGAAGGTCTCTCCCGCTCCGAAGAGCCGGGCTGCCGGGATCCGAGGACCCGTGATGACGACAGTTCCGTTGAGGGATACTCCCCTTCAACCCGAACTCTATCAGAGGAATCAGAAAACCGGAACTTCTATTCGTAAAATCTTTCGGTTCGAGATCGTCGGCGCTGGCGAACCCCAGACGATCGGGGTTTCCGTTCCGACTCTCCTGTCGTCGGGATGTCGGAACAGTGGACCGAGCAGCGGTTGTCGATTCGCGATACGCGACCAGTCCAAAGTCGTGTCGAGTCCCATTGCGCTTCAAGTTCATTTTCTGCATGCGAAGACGAAGTTTGCGGCGACATGTTCTCCAATCCAGGTCTGAACTCCAGTCACGCGGCAGTACCGTTCCGCACGTGCAAAGTGACTTTGGTCGGCCAAACGTTGCGTCCGACATGAAAGTGGTGAATTCCCAGATGTCTCTCCGTGCCTTCGGCATCGCCGCCCTCACGCTTTCGTTGCTGCTCGTAGGTTGCAGCGGCTCCTCTTCGTCGCCCAGTGCAACGACAATTGCCAGCAGTTCGGCAGCCGGCACTCCCACGAGATTCACCGCTCAGGTATGGGCCGACAACTGGTTCGCCTTGTACGTGAA
>WLCQ01000023.1 GCA_009705225.1 Actinomycetota bacterium
GTGGGAACCATGTTGGGCTCAGAAGTTACGCGCCGTTATGGGGCCGACGGTCTACCCGACAGCACGATCCTCGCCACATTCACCGGGTCCGCTGGCCAGAGCTTCGGCGCGTTCCTGCCCCGCGGCATCACCTTGCGACTCGAGGGCGACGCGAACGACTATGCCGGTAAGGGACTCTCGGGCGGACGAGTGGTCATTCGACCCTCTCTGGAGTCAACCTTCGTAGCGGAGTCGAACATCATCGCTGGAAACGTCATCCTGTACGGAGCCACATCGGGTGAGATGTACATCCGCGGTGTCGTGGGTGAACGTTTCTGTGTGCGTAACAGTGGTGCCACTGCGGTGGTCGAGGGAGTGGGCGACCATGCCTGCGAATATATGACCGGCGGGCGCGTCGTGATCCTCGGGTCCACTGGCCGTAACTTCGGAGCAGGTATGTCCGGAGGACTCGCCTTCGTGCTCGATAGCGATGACATGTTCGCGTCGCGAGCGAATCCGGAAATGATCGATCTCGAATCCCTCGACGACGAAGACAGCGCATGGCTCCGCACGACACTCGAGGTTCATGTGGCCGAGACCGGCTCAGCGGTCGCTGCAGCCTTGCTTTCGGACTGGCAACGGGCTCTGGGATCGATCATCAAGGTGATGCCCAAGGAATACAAGCGGGTGCTTCTGGCAGAGCGGGACGCTCTTGCTGCCGGCACCGACCCCATCGAAGCCGTAATGGCATCGAGCAAGGCTTAGAGGAGCAGATCATGGGTGACAGCAGTGGTTTCCTGAAGCACGGTCGTGAACTCCCGACCCGTCGTGAGGTTCCCGTCCGCCTGATGGATTGGAAAGAGGTCTATACAGACTTCCCGATCGCAAAGGTACGTGAGCAGGCGAGTCGTTGTATGGACTGTGGTATCCCCTTCTGCAACAACGGATGCCCGCTCGGTAATCTCATCCCGGACTGGAACGACCTCGTCTACCGTGATCATTGGCATGAAGCCATCGATCGACTTCACGCCACGAACAACTTCCCCGAGTTCACCGGCCGCCTCTGTCCAGCTCCTTGCGAGGCTGCATGTGTGCTCGGGATCAATGCCGACCCGGTCACGATCAAGCAGGTCGAGGTTGAGATCATCGATCGAGCGTGGTCCGAAGGTTGGGTCACCCCCGAACTTCCCGCCATTCGCACCGGACGAAAGGTTGCGGTGATCGGATCCGGTCCGGCCGGACTCGCTGCCGCCCAGCAGCTCACCCGCGCTGGGCATGACGTTGTTGTGTTCGAGCGTGCCGATCGCCCTGGCGGTCTGCTTCGTTATGGAATCCCCGAGTTCAAGATGGAGAAGCAGCATCTCGATCGTCGTCTTGATCAAATGCGAGCGGAGGGAACCGAATTTCGCTGCAATGTCAACGTCGGGGTTGATGTCACCACCGTCGAGATCAGGGCCGAGTTCGACGCAGTTGTGCTGGCTGGTGGCGCCACTGCGTGGCGCGACCTCAACATCCCCGGCCGCCAGTTGACGGGCATCTACCAAGCCATGGAATTCCTTCCATTCGCGAACCGCGTCGTCGAGGGGGACCTCGATCGCAGTCCTATCCACGCCGGAGGAAAACGAGTCGTCATCATCGGCGGAGGCGACACCGGTGCCGACTGTCTGGGGACCTCCCATCGTCAGGGGGCACTCTCGGTTCATCAATTCGAGATCATGCCTCGCCCGTCAGATTCCCGTCCGGAAGAGAACCCCTGGCCGACCTGGCCGATGATGTATCGCACCTCCTCGGCCCACGAGGAAGGTGGCGAGCGCGTCTTTGCGGTCAACACCTTGGAGTTCCTGGGCGATGATCAGGGCAACCTCCGAGCGTTGCGCGCCGTCGAGGTTCGCTCCGAGATCGTCGATGGTCGCCCGACATTTGTTCCGGTCGAAGGTTCGGAGTTCGAGCTTCCCTGTGACCTCGTGTTCCTGGCCATGGGCTTCGTCGGCCCCGACCATGGTGGAATGCTCGACCAGTTCGGGGTCACCCTCGATGCTCGCGGCAACGTTGCGAGGGATGAGACCTGGTCCACAAATGTCGAGGGAGTGTTCGTCGCCGGCGACATGGGCCGGGGTCAAAGTCTCATCGTGTGGGCAATCGCCGAAGGCCGTGCCGCGGCAGCGGCCGTTGACACCCATCTGATGGGCGACACGCTGCTCCCTGCTCCGATCGCTCCGGAAGCAGCACCCCTGCGCTGATCCCGGAGCATCATCGGATTGATCAGACCACCGGTTCGCCGTTCAGTTGGCGGTACGCGTAGCCGATTGAGATCTCCGTGACTCCGATCGCCAGACCACAGGTCAGAAGATTGACCACCGTGACCACGATGGCAAAGAGGACCACGCTGCCAGCATTACCGCTCACCAGATCGAACGACTTCTTGATGGAGTCCGCAGGCTCTAGGTGACGTTTGGGATCAAGCACGTAGAAGCCGTAGAAGAGCACGAAGATCCGAACCACGACGAATCCGATGCAACAGGCGAGCAGTCCTACAAAGCTCAGCAACGCAACGAGTAATGAAGCGATGATGTAGGGGGCGATTCGTTCGGTGGAGAACATCATCGCGGGCTCTGGCCGTTCTCCTGCGGTAACCGCAAGTGCTGCGCGGATGAGGCCCGCCTCGACCACCATTGAGACGAAGACGCCGACCGCGACGAGCGCGAATGAGAAGAAAAGTGTCGAGATGCCATTCCCCAGGCGCACAAAGTTCCCGACGAGATTGAACACGAGCGTCACGCCGAAGTAAATCGCGACGATTGCGATCATGGATCCGAGGTTCTCGGTGAACTTTGCCCAGCCATAGGAGAGCGCGAGCCCGACATCGAGTTGCGGCGCCGCACTCGCGGGCGATGCCCCAGAAGATGATGTTCCCGGTTGCTGGTCAGGCGGATACCACTTGCCGTTGCTCGCCTGCCACCATCCATCGCCCTGTGAAGTATCGCTCATACATGCTCCATTCCGTCTGCTCGCGACGACGAGCGCCGCGTGATGTCGACGCCACGCTAGCCCGACGCGTCCTCGAAGTGATTGGGTTCACCCTCTTGGGCGAGGGACGGTGAAAGTCGTGAAACAGGATTGGTGGCGAGTTTCAACGGCGTCTCAACGGCTCTGCCTGTTCGGTTGATCTCATCGAGAACCCATTGCTCCGCATCGGCCCAACCCTCAGCTCGGGGACCTTCGACGTCAAGGTTGTACGGCTGAGAGAACGTGAGCACAGGGGCTCCAACTGCCCGCAGCGCTGAAACGTTATGTGGCGCATCGTCGATGTATGCGTCGGCGGCGACGTCGGTCTTTTCGCCCATGAAACACAGGTCCCGATACGGGATGGAGTTGGCATCGAGCCATTCCACAGTGTCGGAGACCGCCACAGAATGTCCCCAGTTGGTGTAGAGGCGATGGGTGATGATTCGTATGGAAACGCCGGCGTCAGAAAGCCGCCATAGCGCTTCGGCGCAGCCCGCAACAACCGGCATGGTGCGGAACATTCGATGCTCGAGAACTGCTCGTCTGTGGAGTTCCTCGAAACCCGCTCTGTCGAGACCCCATTCCGTGAAGTTCCATGTCTGCTGATCGGGGATGGAGGCTGGATCGACTCCACGCTCTTTGGCAACGACATAGCGAAACGCTGTCGCGTGGTCGCCACAGACTCCGTCGAGGTCTACTCCAAGGATGAATCCGGTCCTCACGAGCGACGGCGTATGGCGTCGTTGGCAAGAGGGGCGAACGTTCCGAAGGCGGTGGACGACCATCGCAATGTCGCTGCATGAGCGATGGCTCCTGCAGAGAGCCGTGATCGCAGTTCGTCGTCGGTGAGAACGGCGGCAATCTGTGCGCGGAGTTCACGCAGATCCGAACCGAGTAATCCCGATCGGCCAACGTCGATTGAGTCCCTATGGCCCGCGATATCCGTGGCGACAGATGGGGTTCCACACGCGGCCGCCTCGGTCAGGGTCATGCCCCAACCCTCGGCGAGCGATGCACTCGTCACCACCCAGGCCCGCTGGTACAGCGTGCGAAGTTCGTCATCGGAGACGCGTCCAGCGAGGCGGATCCAACTGCTGGCATCCAGCTGCGCGATCTGTGCTTCGAGGATCGGCTTCTGGTATCCCTCGCCGGCGATCACCAGTTGCAGATCCGGTACTCGCTCCTTCAGATCGTTGGCGATCCGGATCAATTGATCGAATCCCTTTGATGGCATGAGCCGTCCGACTGCGAGCATCAGGGGAATGGTCGAGCGCTCGCCGCCCGGAGTGAAGAAATCGTCGATCCCAGGGTGCACAACGGAGATTTGGGAAGAGGGGATGCCGAGATAGTCGACGATCTCCGTCTGTGAGGAGTTCGAGAGAGTGACAATCGGGTTGCGGTGATAAAAGGGAGGGGCAACGCGGTGTTCGAACGTTCGACCGATCTTTGCGAGCGCCGGTGAAAGCACCATCCCCCACATCTCACGATGCACGTGGTGGATCCACGTGATTTTGGGTCCGCGGGCCCAGATTGGAGTGAGGAACGGGACACCGTTCCAGATTTCAACCAGTCCGTCCCGACGACCATGGCGCCCCGCAACCTCACTGAGGACAGCGTTGGGGAAGACACCGAATCGTCCACTGCGTCGTACCACTCGGTAGCCGTTCCGGCGGGCCCGCTCGGGATGTCCTTGCGCGTACGACGTCCGCATGGTGATGTCGAGACCAGCCTCAGCCCAGAGCTGGAGAATCCGATCGGCGTGCAATTCGGAGCCTCCGGCTTCGATGTCGACCAGATCGCGCCAGGCGAGGACATGAATACGGCGAAGGCCCGCCTCCGCGGCGAGGGCAGCTATATCTGAAACACCGGGACTCGAGGTGGTCACGAACTTCGCTCAGTCGGTCTGCCTGTTGATCGGGTGATCCGCACCGAACTTCTCGCGGGGAATGACTGGAGCATCTCGGCCGGTTCCAGTCGTCGAACTGGTCTGAGCCGGGGCTGATTCCTCGTGGTATTCCTCTTCGACGTTGACTTCCCAGACGTCGAAGTTCGCTCCCTTTGCGATGTTTTCGACTGTAAGCATCGCGGTGTACATCGAATGGTCCTGGTTGTTGTAGCGGTGCATGCCGTTTCGGCCGACCGGGTGAACGTTCGGGGTGCATTCCTCGAGCCACTCACGCATCCGAGCAACGTTTGCCTTATAGCGCTCGTCATAGAACGGATACGCCTTGGGAACGCGAACGACGTAGCCAGCTTCGATCTCGGAGACCTTTGAGAGGCCGATCTTCACAAGCTCTCGTTTGGCCTGCTCGATCAGATCCTCATCGCTCGAGTTCCACACCTCGTCACCTTCGAACACGAAGTATTCGAGGCCCAAGCAGGTGAGGCCTGGTTTGACCATGTAGGGCGACCAGGAACCGAAGTTTTGAATGCGGCCGACCTTGACCTCGGGAGAGTGAATGTAGATCCAGTTGTCAGGGAATCCGTCGCGTTCGGGGACCACGAGGGCAACGGTCAGGAAATCGCGGTACCTGAGGTCGCCGGCAGCGTGAAGGACATCGGCGGGTGGCGGCGGATCCATTGCTTGAAGGAGTCGGGACATCGGCATCGAGGAGATGACATCGGTGCAGGGGAGTGTGATCGCTTCGCCATTGTGTTCGGCGACTACGGAGGTGGCGACACCACCTGAGTGATGGATGCGGACGACCTTTGTCTCCATCTCGACGGTGGAGCCGGCGGCACGCACCTTGTCAGTACACACTTCCCACATCATGCCGGGGCCGTACTTGGGGTATTCGAACTCCTCGATCAACGACGTCACGTCGGTGGCTTTCGCCTTCTTCAGGAAGGACAAACTCTTCGGCAGCGAATCCAAGATCGCGTTGATACCGGCGTTCCAAAGCGACATGTTCTTGATTCGTTGGGCCGCCCAGTCGGCTTGGATCTCGCTTGCCGGTACGCCCCAGACCTTCTCGTTGTAGGTCTTGAAGAAGTGCATGTAAAGGCGCTTGCCGAACCTCGCAGTGATCCAATCCTCAAGACTGTCATCAGTCTTCGGCCGGCCGAGAAGCTTGCGGATGGAACCGTCGGCCTGCGCGTAGAAATACGACAGCACGCATCGGAGGGCTTCGATGATGCCGAGATTTCCGAGAGCATTCGAAGCCTTGAGTGGATAATCGAAATACTTCCCGTTGTAATAGATCCGGCTCATGCGGGGCCGCAGCAGGAAATCTTCCAGAGGAAGTATCTCGTGCCACAGGTCTGTGACCGGCTGCACCTTCGTGAAGAACCGATGACCGCCGAGATCGAAACGCCAGCCATCGCGTTCGACGGTTCGCGAGATGCCGCCGGCCATGTCAGTCGCCTCGAGCACGGTTGAGGTCCGCCCGAGCTTCGACAGCTCGTAGGCAGCGGTGAGGCCAGCCGGGCCCGCCCCGATAACCACGATTCCAGCGTCTTTTGGTGTTGTATTGGTCCCGGTTTCGACGGTTGTTTCTACCGGTTGATCAGATGAGGAGGACATGTGCCTGCTTTCTGCTGAGAACCTTGAGAGTCTAGTGAGCAGACCCCCCTGATCCGGCGATGTCGCTCCGCAGCGGGAAGGGGAGCGCCGGTTAGTGTTTCCCGCCATGGCCGGACCTGATGAATCGCTCGAACTGATTGATGAAGTTCGCGAAGCCCCTACTTCGATCAGGGTGGTCGGCGTAGCAGCGGTCGTGTTCGGAATCCTCCTGCGCTTCATGTCGTGGTCGCCCATGTGGCTAGATGAGGCGCTCTCCGTCAACATCGCCCGCCTGCCGATCACAGCAAGCAGCGTCAGCGGCGGTGCTGTGACGGGAACGACCATCTTCGAAGCTCTGCGACACGACGGTCACCCACCCCTGTACTACCTGCTCCTGCACGGCTGGATGGATCTCCTCGGCACCTCGAACTTCGCTATCCGCGCGATGTCGGCACTTTTCGGGTTGCTGTGTCTACCGCTCGCATTCGTGATCGGTCGCCGTCGCGGAGGAAGCCTGCTCGGCTGGATCGCGATCTCTGTCGTCGCGTTGTCCCCGTTCGCGGTTCGCTATTCGGCTGAAGCCCGGATGTATTCGCTCGTCATGTTGTTGGTATTCGTCGGTTGGCTCCTCATCGACGATCTCGTGCGACTGCACCGACCCAGTTTGGCTAGGCACGTCGGGCTCGCACTGACCACCGCCGCTCTGCTCTACACCCAGTACTGGGGGCTCTGGCTCTGCGCTGCCATCGGCGTGGTCATGATCTTTCTGGCGTTCCGATCGAATGATCTCATTACCCGGGCAGCGGCTCGGCGGGTCATCATCAGTCTTTTTTGTGGCCTCGTGCTATTCCTTCCGTGGCTTCCCACGATGCTCTATCAATCCGCACATACGGGCACGCCGTGGGCGAGTGCCATGCGACCCACAGCTATGGCGGCCTGGACGCTCTGTGTCTTTGCGTTCGGCGACTACGCAGACGCTGCATTGTTCGCGGGGGTCATGCTCATCACAGTTCTGCTCGCACTCTTCGCGTATGGCCGCACTCCGCGCTCGATCGAGGTGCAATTCCAACCTCGAACGCAGTTCGTCACCGAAGGACTCGTCGTCGTTCTGGTCATCGCCATCTCCTCGATCATGGGATTCATCGCGGGCGCCGGTTACGCCCCGCGCTACGCATCGGTCTATTTCCCGCTCATGGCTGTCCTCGTTGCGGCTGGCATCACTCGGTTCATCGCACCGAGAATTCGTCTCGTCGTATTACTGGTCATTCTGCTTCCCATGCTGGGTGGCAGCGTGCTCACCGTTCGCGACACTCGTTCCCAGTCGCGGGAAATCGTCGATGCAATCGCGTCGGAGCAGCGTGGAAGAGACATCCTTCTGGTGTGTCCAGACCAGCTCGGTCCGGGAATCAGTCGCGAGCTCGATCTCAGGTCCTCCGGCCCTCTCGGCCTCACTGCGTTCTCCTATCCCGGTCACGATGACCTTCATTTCGTGGACTGGGTCGACTACAAGCAACGCAATGATGCTGCCGACCCGACCGCGTTCGCTCGTGACGTTCTGACGCTTGCAGGGTCGTCACCGGGCCGGCAGGTCTTCTTCGTCTGGAACGGCGAGTATCGGACCTACGACGGCGATTGCGAGGCCATTGCTGGAGTACTCGGTTCGGCGATGAGTGGAGTCGAGATCGTCGAGACCAACTCCGCGGCGTTCGAGCACGCGAGTCTCATCAAGTACCAAACACGATGAAGCTCGTGTCAGAGGAGCTTCGCTCCGAAGCTCGAGCAGTCGCAGTGCCGTGGATTACTGCCCGAGTATTGCTGCTGACCGCGTATGTCGCCTCCCTCGCAGTTGCTGATCGGCTGCTGCCCGGAGCGCGGCCGACGGCGCTCACCGAAGGCCTCGTGGCATGGGACGGCACCTGGTACCGGGATATCGCTGCCCATGGCTACCAATCGCTCCCGCAGGAGGGTCTTCGCTTCTTCCCCCTCTTCCCGATGCTCGGCAAGGGAGTCGGTGTTCTTTTCCTCGGTCATGTCGACCTTGCCCTCATAGTTCTCGCCAATGTGTGTTCATTCGCGCTGCTCATCGTTCTGCGCAAACTTCTTCGAACCGAAAGTTTCAATGAGCGCACGATTGACCGCGTCACGTGGTTCCTCGTTCTCTTCCCCGGAGCGTTCATCCTGGCCTGGGCCTATGCGGAGGCGCTCTGGCTTCTCGCCGCCGTCTCAGTCTTCCTTGCGGTTCGTTCGCGTCGTTGGTTCTGGGCGGCACTCGCGGGATTTATCGCCGGTTTGAGCCGCCCACTCGGAGTCATCCTCGTGGTGCCAATCGCGATCGAACTCATACGCAATTGGCGCACGACCACGGGAAAGGAGCGTGCTTCAGCGGTCTTCGCTGCGAGCGCTCCGATCCTTGGAACCGGTGCCTACCTGCTCTGGGTGCGCAGAGCATTCGGCGATGCATGGCTTCCATTCTCAGTGCAGTCACAGCTCCGGGGATCCAGTACGAATCCTGTTTCGCGGCTCTGGGAGGGATTCACACAGCTTCTCGGTCCCGAGCGACTCGGCGACGGTTTACACATCCCATTCGCCATTGGATTTCTCGTATTGCTCGTGGTGGTGTTTCGCCGACTACCGATCTCCTACGGAGCGTTCACTGCATGTGTCCTGCTCACCTCATTAGCGACGGAGAACCTGAATTCTCTCGAGCGCTATGGACTCAACGCGTTCCCGATCGTTATTGCACTCGCTCTGATCTGCCGACGAACAGAGTTCGATAGTGGAACTCGCGTTGCGCTCGCCGGTGGCTTCGTCGCTCTTGCTTCGATGGCCTGGCTGGGTGCGTATGTGCCCTGAGGAGAGGTTGAAGATCTATGGATGAGCTACTTGCTTTCGAATGCCCACGATGCCGCGCCCAGGTTCAGGCGCGCTTCTACGGCCCATGCGCCAACTGCCACGACCAACTTCGGCGAACACAGGGTTCAGATGCTCGCGAGGTCGCTGTTGCCGACTACGAGCCGAAGATGAACGTCACCCCGAACGCGGTAGCTACGAAAGACTGATTAGGCCTCGATCGGTCGTTCAGCCACGGTGACCGTGTTCATGACATCTCCGACGCCGATCTTTGCAACCACATCGAGACCGGCGACGGTGTGGCCGAAGAGGCTGTACTGCTTCGGGAGACCCATCTGGTCACCGAGACAGATGAAGAACTGCGAGCCGTTCGTGTCGGGACCTGAGTTGGCCATCGCCACAGCGCCGTCGCGGTAGTTACCCTGGACCGGTTCGTCCTCGAACTTGTAGCCCGGGCCGCCAGTGCCGGTTCCGGTGGGGCAGCCGCCCTGGATGACGAAGTTGGGCACTACCCGGTGAAAGGTGAGACCGTCGTAGAAACCCTTGCGGGCGAGGATCACGAAGTTGTTGACTGTCTTCGGAGCGATTCGCGGATCGAGATCCATGACGATGTCGCCCTTGTCGGTGCTGATCGTCACCGTGTAGATGGTGCCGAGATCGATTTCCATTGCATGTGGGGAAGCCATTGAGTAATCGTGGCACACGCGCGGCCCTACGCTGGAAACGATGAGCCGAGGACATCAGATTGCCAGCAGGTCCCTGGCGGAACTTTCGCCAGTCACTGCCTCGATGCTTGATCGATATGGCCCGATGCGAAGTACCAGGGGAGTGCCGGTTGAAGCTCGGTTTGCCTCCCTCGCTCGAACCATTGCGTATCAGCAGCTCGCTGGGCGCGCTGCATCGACGATCTGGTCGCGCGTCGTCGACCTCGTTGCCGGTCCCTTCACACCCGAAGCGGTGCTGGCTCTCGACCCTTCTGCGCTTCGAGGAGCAGGCCTCTCGACCGCGAAGACCTTGGCGGTGCTCGACCTTGCGGCCCATGTTGCCGACGGACGTCTTTCACTGCACCGCCTCGGTCGCATGGACGATGAAGCCGTCATCTCCCACTTGGTGGCCGTCCGAGGGATCGGGCCATGGACAGCCCAGATGTTTCTCATGAATGAGCTCGGGCGTCTCGATATTTGGCCTACCGGCGACCTCGGCGTTCGGACCGGCTTTGCGCTGGCGTTTGATCTCGACTCGGTTCCATCGGCGACACAGTTGGAGGAACTAGGGGATCAGTTCCGTCCTTACCGAAGCGTCTTGGCGTGGTACTGCTGGCGTGTCGCCGACGATCCCGCAAGGGCCCGAACCAAATAATGGCAAGGTCGGTCGTCAGTGACCGAGGCACACTCGGTCGCAGGATTCAGGCCGGTGAGCCGACAGCGGTGCCCGAGTTCTCGTCGTGAAGAGGGAAATGGCAGGCCACGAACTGGTTCGGCGACACCTCACGCATGACTGGCTCAACCTGGGAGCAGAGTTCCTGGGCCGAAGGACACCGGGTGCGGAACCGGCAACCGCTTGGCGGGGCGACGGGAGAGGGGATCTCACCGGTGAGCCGCACCCCCTCATGGGTGTTGGTTTCCGAGTCTGCTGATGGGATCGAGTCGATGAGCGCCCGGGTGTAGGGATGAGCCGGTCGGGCGTAGATGTCGTCGGGAGATCCGACCTCGCAGAGCTTGCCCAGATACATGACCGCAACCCGGTCGCTCACATTCTTCACAACGGCGAGATCGTGAGCGATGAACAGCATCGTGAGGCCGTAGCGCTCCTTCATGTCCTGAAGAAGATTCAGTATCTGTGCCTGCACCGAGACATCGAGCGCTGAGACCGGTTCATCACAGATGAGGATCTTCGGATCAAGCATCAATGCCCGGGCGACACAGATTCGCTGGCACTGTCCGCCGGAGAATTCATGGGGTCGACGTCCCTTGGCTGCGGAAGGATCAATGCCCACTGCCTCGAGGGTTGCATCGACGAGAGCATCTTGCTCGGCAGCAGAACCGCGCTTCCAGATTCGCAGCGGTTCGCCGACGATCTCTCCTACCCGGCGACGAGGATTGAGTGAAGAGATCGGATCCTGAAAGATCATCTGCATCTGCGGACGGAGTTCGCGCAAGTCGTTCGACTTCAACCCGGTGATCTCCTGACCATCGAGGGTCACGCTTCCAGAGCCGGGGCTCGGCATCTGCATGAGAGCCCGGCCGGTGGTGGACTTGCCGGAGCCGGATTCGCCCACGAGACCGAGGGTCTCACCTGGGAGGATGTCGAGTGAAACATCCGAGACTGCGTGGACTTTGAGGCCGGTGTTCCCGACGGGGAATTCCACAACAAGGTGTTCGGCGCGAAGGAGTGTTGACTCCGGGTCACGTAGGTGAGCGGTGCCGCTGCCGGCCATCAGGACTCCTCGGAGGTGGTCGAGCTTCGGGTTGCCGGAGCGGCGACGGCCGTGCCAGCGGAGATGTTCGCTTGGAGTGCGGCGTCCCCTTCGGGAGTTCCGACCGGGAAGAAGCAACGATAGAAGTGACCGGGATCCGCTGCAGCGACCAGCGGCGGACGTTCCTCGAGGCAACGAGGTTGGACGTAGCGGCAGCGAGCGGCGAAGTTGCAGCCAGCTGGCGGCGAGATGAGGTTGGGTGGACGGCCGGGGATTGCGTCGAGGCGCGTATGGCTGGGCATGTCGAGGCGGGGGATCGACCGCAGGAGAGCCTCCGTATACGGCATCTTCATCGAAGCGAACAGGGTGCTTGTTGGAGCCTGCTCGACGACCTTGCCGCCGTACATCACGATGATCTCATCAGCTCGAGTGCGCACGACACCAAGATCGTGGGTTACCAGAATCATTGCCATATGGCGTTCGCGCTGTTGTTCGTCAAGGAGGTCGAGGATCTGTGCTTGCACGGTGACGTCCAGTGCCGTCGTTGGCTCATCAGCAAAAAGGATCTTCGGACCGCAGGCCAGAGCAATCGAGATTGTGACTCGCTGGCGCATACCGCCGGAGAGTTGATGTGGATACTCTCCGAGTCGTTGTTCAGGAGCGGGAATGCCAACAGACTTGAGGAGAGCGATCGCTGTCTTGTCTGCTTCGTCCTTGTCGACGCCGAGATGACGGCGTAACGACTCGGTGATCTGCTTGCCGATCTTCATAACCGGGTTCAAGGAGGTCATGGGGTCCTGGAACACCATGCTCATCTCGGCTCCCCAGACGTTGCTCATCTGCTTCGCCGAGTAGCCGATGATTTCGGTTCCCTCGTACTTCACACTTCCCGTGCGGATCACGTTTTTCCCGCTGAGAAGACCCATGATCGACCGCGAGAGCACGGTCTTGCCAGAGCCCGATTCACCGACGATGCCAAGCGTTCGACCGCGGTCGAGGGTGAAGGTGACCCCGTCAACTGCGTGCACCATGCCGCGCTCGGTGCGGAACGTTGTGGAGAGATCGACGACCTCGAGCAGCGTTGCGCGTTGTCCGACGGACAGGTTGGTGTCTGCCTCAGTGGCGGTCATCAGTTGTTGTCCTTGATGTCGAAGTACTCGCGGATCCGGTCGCCGGCCAGATTCAGGGCTACCACGGTGACGAACAGAACCAAGCAGGGCATGAGGCTGATCCACGGAGCATTGGCGAGGTAGTTGCGACCATCGGAGATCATCCCGCCCCAAGTCGGTGTCGGGGGCTGGACAGATTGTCCGAGGAAGGCCAACCCACCTTCAGCGACGATGGCGAGTCCAATGGCAATGATCGAGAACGACAGCACTGGGAAGATGACATTCGGGAGGATCTCTCTGATGATGATCCGACCACGTTTTGCACCCAACGACCGTGCTGCGGTCACGAACTCGCGCTGTGAATAGACGAGGGTGTTCGCTCGCACGAGGCGGGCGATCGGAGCGATCGAAACAACACCGATTGCGAGGGAAATCGTGAGTAGATCGCGCTGGTCTCCGCGGAAAGCCACGATCGACAGTGCGAGAAGCAGCGCCGGGAAGGAGAGCAACACATCACAAAAACCCATCAGGAGAGTCTCGATGCGTCCACGGAAATAACCAGACACGATGCCGATCGTTCCGCCGACGAGGACACCAAAACTGATCGACGCGAAGGCGACTGCGAGCGAGACGCGGCCACCCCATACGACTCGGCTGAAAATGTCTCGTCCGATCGTGTCGGTGCCGAACCAGAATTGTGCACTTGGTGGTTGGCGGATATATGCAGACGGCGCCGTGTAGGACTTGAGAGGAAGGATGGGGGCAAGTACTGCAGCCAACGCCACCAGCAGGAACCAGCCAGCGGCAACCCAGAACACAGGACCGAGGCGCTTCTTGGCGCTTCGACCATCCTCGTCGGAGTCGACTTCTCGCATGGTGTCGAGCTCATGCGCAGAACCGTCCGCCATTCGTCCGATCTCGGTTGCGAGGTCGCCACTACCAGCGAAGATGGACGATTTTGATGGCACGACGCCGGGCGTGTCAGACGAGGGAGCGGGCATGACGGATCCTTGGATCGAGAGCGGCATAGATCATGTCGACGGCAAAATTCACCAGCACGTATCCGAGAGCAATAACGAGAATCGCTCCCTGGACAGGGATGTAGTCCCGTCCGAGAATTCCATCGACGGTGTACTTCCCGAGGCCGTTGATGCTGAAGATGACCTCGACCAGAAGTGTTCCGCCAATGAGGCGGCCGAAGTTCAGACCGATGACCGTTATGAGGGAGAAACTCGAAGGCTTGAATGCGTGGCGAAGCAAGATGTGTCTGGGAGACATGCCCTTGGCTTTCGCCATGGTGATGTAGTCCTCCTGCATCGTGGCGATGAGATCGGTACGAAGGAGGCGCATGTACGTGGCCATCTCGGCTGCCGCGAGCGTGATAGCTGGCAGTAGGAGACTGCCGAGACTCTTGAGCGGATTCTCGGTGAACGGCGTATATCCAACCGCGTTCAACAATTTGAGTTTCACCGGGAAGATCAGGATGAGAACCAACGCCAGCATGAAATTGGGGATCGCCAGGAAGAGGAAGAGCACCCCTGTGGAGCCGCGGTCGAAGAGACCGCCCGCTCGCTGGGCAGCGATGATGCCGACAGGCACAGCGATGATGAGTGCCAGGAACTGGGAGTAGAGAAGGAGTTCGATTGTGACGGGCATTCGCTGTTGCAGCGCCTCAGACACGGGCTGAGCGTTGCGAGCCGAGCTTCCGAAGTCACCGGTAACGACTCCACCGAGCCAACGGACGTAACGCACCGGCATCGGGTCGTTCAGATGGAACTCCTCGGTTTTCTGCTCGATGCACTCTGTGCCACCCGCGCCCGCGCACAACGTGGTTGCGGTGTCGCCCGGGAGCAGCTCGAGGAGCAGGAACGAGAAAAAGGTGACGCACAGCATCACGACGATCAATTGCACAAGCTTCTTGCGTACGAATCTCATGCGGGTTCCCTTGGAAGGAGCTCAGTTCGGCTGGATGTTGGATGCGTGGTGGTGAAGCCCGGAGTGGTGTCGACCGCCCCCCGACGGACGACACCACTCCAGTGCAGGCGCTTGCAGGTCACTTCCCCCAAGGACTGTGTGACCGGCGCCACAGCATTGGGCAAGCTAGGCAATGCAAGGCGCACTGTCAACAACTGCTGGGGGAGAATCGGGGTACTGATTCGAGAGCGGTCCAACGTCAGGTTGGTCATGACCAGCAACCCCGCTCGATCATGACCTCGCGGAGCACGGCTGGGCGGTCAGTCATGATCCCGTCGACCCCGAGATCGAGGAGGCGATGCATCTCGATCGGGTCATCGATCGTCCAGACGTGGACGTCGAGCGAGCACGAATGGGCGCGGTCGATGAACCGCCGATCGACGAGCGTGACACCTGCGGTTGTCACAGGTACCTGGACACACCGTCCGCCGGGATGGCGCCGACCGAGCCCGAAGCTCGATGCTCGAAGCTTTGCCACGCCCTTCGGCCCGAGTGACGTGCAGAGGTCAGGCCCCAGGATGGAAGCGATTCGTTCGATCCTCCGGTCGGAGAATGATCCAATACACACGCGGTCGACAGCACCCAAGTCAATCAGCATCTCGGCAAGTGGCTCGACCACGGCATCGTGCTTCGGATCGATGTTTACCCGGAGATCGGGCCAGGTCGTGAGGAGTTCAGACAACAGCGGGATGGGTTCGCGCCCGTCCACGAGTGCAGTTCGAATTTCCGCCCAGGTCAGATTCTCGATCACTCCCACTCCATCGGTTACCCGATCGAGGCGGTCGTCATGAAACGCAAGGACGTAGCCATCGCTGGTGAGATGCGCATCAGTCTCGACGTAGCGGTAGCCCAACTCCACGGCGCGAGCGAATGCGGGAATTGTGTTCTCCGGTTGATCGCCCGCGCCGCCGCGATGCGCAAAAGCAATCGGGCCGCCATTATCGAGGAAGGGATGTATCTCCGGGTCCACAAGACGATCGTAGACGCCGTCCTCGGGGTCGTTGAACAAACTTCACACTTCGGTACCCTTCCGCTCGTGAGCGTGACCAACAGATTCATCGAATGTGTGAATGCTCCCGGTCGTGGCCTCGTACTAGAGGAGGCGGCACTTCTCATCGCTGCGCACGCCCATCACGATCTCGATGTCGAGAGCGCGCTTCGCTCGATAGATCAGATCGGACAGATGGTGAACACCGGAGAGCTCGCTTCCTTGCGCTCCGTCCTGTTCGATCAGTATCGACTGCGTGGCGACACCGACACCTACTACGACCCGAACAACTCCTATCTCGACAGTGTTCTCACGCGTCGGACTGGAATCCCGATAACCCTGAGCGTCCTCACGATTGCGGTGGGACGCCGGGCATCGATTCCGTTGTCGGGCGTCGGACTGCCCGGCCACTTTCTTGTCGGAGTGCTGGATCATCCCGGCATGTACCTGGACCCTTTCGCCGGTGGAAAGGTCCTCAATACCGGCGGTTGCATTGATCTGTTCCATCAACTGCACGGAACCGGCGCATCGTTCGAAGAATCGATGCTCACCCCGGTCGACTCGGTGTCGATCGTCGATCGCATGCTCAACAATTTGCTGGCGATCTTCCGGTCCGAAGGTGATACCCGATCGCAATTGTGGGTCGCCAGACTTCGTTCGTACCTCCCGGGGGCGAGCATCAGCCAGCAAGCTGATGTTGCCGTCGTTCTGGCGAACGGAGGACAGTTCGATGCCGCCGCCGAGATCTTTGATTCGCTCGCCCACGTGGCTGACGACGACACCGCCGGTGCGCTGCTGGCTGCACGCGACCGCATGCGCTCCCGGATGAACTGACTCGGACCGGTAGCGTGGTAGGTCATGCCCCGCAGAACGAAGATCATCGCAACCATCGGTCCAGCTTCCGAGAGCGAAGCGGGCTTGGCATCGCTCATTGATGCAGGCATGGATATTGCTCGGATCAATCTTTCGCATGGAACCCTTGAACACGGACTCGAACGATTCCATCGGGTGCGTAAGGTCTCCGCTCTTCGTCGTCGCTCGGTAGGAATCCTTGTCGACCTTCCCGGTCCGAAGATTCGTGTGGGTCAGATCCCCGAAGAGGGGATCGTCATGGTGGAGGGCAGCCGCCTCAGTCTGGAACCCGGGAACGACCGCAGCTCCGCTGGTGTGATTCAGGTAGATCATGAGTCCCTCCTAGAGGACGTCCGTGACGGGGATCTGCTCACCTTCGGTGATGGAGCCGTGCAGGTGCGGGCGCTCGGGATCACTGGCAATCGCGTTGAGATCGAAGTCGTTCATGGAGGCCGTCTCACCGGTCGACCTGGGATCCACATTCCTTCCGACCGCACTCGACTTCTCACACCGACGCCGGAGGATCTCCGGATCCTCGCTGCCTTCGTCGAGGTTGGGGTGGACATGGTGGCCCTCTCCTTCGTTCGATCGGCCGACGACTTACGACGACTGGAACTGGAGCCTTCTCTCGGCGGAGCCATCTCGCTCGAACCGAATCCCTCGGGACCGCTGATCGTCGCAAAGATCGAGACTCGAGCCGCAGTCGAAAATCTCGACGAGATCGTCAAAGCCTCAGGAGCTGTGATGGTGGCCCGTGGGGATCTCGGTGCAGAGTTTCCGATCTCGGAGCTTCCGCATCTGCAGAAGCAGATCATTCGACGTTGTATCGCCGTTGGCCGCCCTGTGATCACGGCAACGCAGATGCTCGAGTCGATGATCCATGCCCCATCTCCGACCCGTGCTGAGGCCTCCGACGTTGCAAATGCTGTGTTCGACGGAACCTCGGCGGTCATGCTTTCGGGTGAAACCGCTGTCGGTCGCGACCCCGCGAATGTTGTTTCAGTGATGTCCGACATTGCCGAGCGCGCTGACGCGGCATTCGACTACGACGCATGGCCCGAGTGGCTCGCCGCCATGAATCTGCAGCCGAACATCAGCCAGGAGGCTTCGATCACCAACGCGATCACCTCTGCTGCTCAGCGAGCGGCAAACGAGATTGGTGCGGCGGCAATTCTTTGCATCTCCTCAAGTGGTTTCAGTGTTCGTTCGATCGCCCGGTTCCGCCCGCGGGCGAAGATCATCGGGTTCTCAAGTAATCAGCGAACGATCAACCAGCTCACTATGAGTTGGGGAACCACTCCCTACCTACTCGACACCGTCGTTGGCGATGAGGCCAATATCGCCAAACGCGCCATCGAGAGCGCGAAGGCCCATGGTGAGATCGTTGCCGGTGATCTTGTGGTGTTCGCCGGTGGTTCGAGCTTCTACGACGGAAGGGTCACCGACAACGTCAGGATCATCCGAGTCCCGTGATGCGGGCGCCTGACTCGTTGGTAGACAAGGAGCTCCAATTCGGAGAAGGGCGAGTGGGCGAGCATCGAGCCGACGGCCTTGCACGGGGCTCTCGGAGTTTGAACGACGCAACAGATGTATTCGCCTAGCCTCGGTGCGTGAGCGACCAACGACCCGTGAACCTGACCACCAGTGGTCCCCCCTCGACAGTTATGCCGCCAGAACCTGAACCTTCCCGACAAGCGTTGGCGCAGGCGTTGAGCCTCGAGGGTGCAGAGCGTCTCGAAGCACTTCGTCTCGTCGTCGCTGCCCAACCTCGCTGGTGTGGCGCATGGGCTGCCCTTGGCGAGCACACCGCCGATCCCGTCGAGGCCTACGCCTACTTCCGTGTGGGTTACCACCGCGGCCTCGACTCGCTGCGAGCAAACGGGTGGCGCGGATCCGGCTATGTGCGCTGGAGCGATCCTTCGAACAGGGGTTTCCTGAAGGCGCTTTCGGGGCTCGCCCGGCAAGCTGCGGTCATCGGTGAACACGACGAGGCCGAGCGCTGCGAGCTTTTCCTGCGTCAATGTGACCCCACCTGGCCCCCTGCAGACCTGCTCCGGGACAAATGATCGAACCATTCTCTGGCGCGATTCTTGCCGGAGGCCGTTCGTTGAGAATGGGGTCGGACAAGGCAGCACTGGACCCGTACGGGCACGGGTCAATGCTGAGCACGGGACTGCGGTCGCTGGAGGGCTGCGGAGCCAGTGGCATTGCTGTTGTCGGCGGCGCTCCTCTGCTCCCGATACCTGATGGGGTTGAGCCTGTAGCTGACCTGTTTCCTGGGGAGGGTCCCTTGGGGGGAATCATCTCTGCTCTCCGATGGTCGAGGTCGGACCTCGTGGTTGTCCTCGCCTGCGATATGCCGTTTCTTACTGAGGAACCGATTATGGAACTCGTCTCGCTCGCGCGGGGGTCACATGCGCTTGCGGGGGTGTTCGCCAAGATCGATGGACGGATCCAACCGCTCACCGCAATCTGGCGCAGATCCCTCGCCCTCGAACTGCTCACAGCGAGCTTCGGTGCAGGGGAACGTGCTCCTCGGAGACTGCTCGATCGACTGCCACACGAGACGATCATCTGCGAGAACTCTCTGGCGTTGATCGATCTCGATAGTCGAGACGACATCGAACGCTACGCTCATCTCGCCCGAGAGCGAACGACAGGGGAGAGCTGATGGCGCAGGTACCGGAGATCGACGTGGAGGAATTGGCCGCTCTGCTTGAAACCGCGCACCTCATCGACGTGCGCGAACCCGATGAATACGCCGAGGCCCGCGTCCGTGGGGCCATCCTGATCCCACTGGCCACAATCCCAGATTCCTTGGACGATATTCCCAAGGACCGAACAGTCCATGTCATCTGTGCCGCAGGAGGACGAAGCGCTCGTGCCGTTGAGTTCCTTCGCTCCAATGGGATCGACGCCGTCAACATCGCCGGCGGAACTATGGCGTGGGTCAATTCCGGAGCGGACTATGCCTCCGGTGATGAGCCGGCCTGATCGCCATTGACCTCCACCGAGCACAGGTACATACGCACAGCGTCAGAGCTCGACGATGTGATCGCTGCGTTGGTCGGCCAGCCGGCGTATGCCCTCGACACCGAGTTCCATCGGGAGAAGACGTATTTCCCAAAGTTGGCGCTCGTGCAATTGGCGTGGGAGGACGAACTTGTCCTCGTCGATCCGCTCGCTGTTGATCTGGCGCCGTTCCGTGCCGTGCTTGAGAGCAATGCCACGACGGTGATTCACGCCGCCGACCAGGACCTCGAAGTCCTGCTCCTCGCGTGCGGAACTCTGCCGACAAACCTCTTCGACACCCAGATTGCTGCGGGCTTCGTCGGAATGAGCACCCCATCGCTCGCCACTCTTTACGAGAAATTCTTGGGGGTTCGGGTCGGCAAGGGTGATCGTCTTACCGACTGGTTGCAACGTCCGCTCACGGAAGATCAGCTCAACTATGCAGCTACTGATGTGATCCACCTGCTCGAGATCCACGCCATGCTCACAGAAGATCTCCGTAGTCGGGGCCGGCTGCAATGGGCGCTCGACGAGTGCGAAAATTCCCGACTGCGAAGCCGTGGCCAGCGCGATCCAGACGAGGCCTACCGGCGGATCAAGGAAGCTCGTCAGCTGCGAGGAAAGGCTCGCTCGGTCGCTCAGGCAGTGGCAGCCTGGCGTGAGCGCCGAGCCGCAGAGCTCGATATTCCCGTTCGGTATGTGCTCTCCGACATCGCAGTTCTCGGTATCGCCCAGCGGCCACCACAGAGCCGACGTGACCTCGAGAAAATCCGGGGATTCGACCGAGGCTTGCGTGAGGACGTCGTGGTTCAACTCCTGGACATCGTCGGCCGGGCCATCACCGATCCTGATCCGGCACCCTCGGAGACGGTTGCGAGCGTCCCTCTCGACCGGGATCTTCGACCCGCAGTGGCTCTCATTTCGGCATGGGTGAGCCAGATGGCGCGCGATCTCGAGATCGATTCCACGCTTCTCGCCACCCGCGGCGACCTTGAAGCACTGCTCGGAGACGCCCCCGACGCTCGACTGCGACTCGGCTGGAGAGCCCAGCTCGTGGGCGATCCCATCAGGCGCCTCGTGAGCGGCGAGGTTGCGGTGGCGTTCGCCGGAAACGGCGAGCTCGTGATCGAGGAACGTAGCCATCGTCCCGTGATCTGATCGCGGTCACCGCCGAGAGGGCCCCGAGGTGCCAGCGCAGGCAGCGATAACAGCTCAGGCAGTGGATAAAGGGGAAGAAGCGCGAATTGAGACCCAAGGGCTGCTAACTTCGCTCCTCGGGCGAGGATGGCTTCACCGCCGGACATCCCCGATACACTCCGACGAAAATCTCACCGACGGGAGTTAACCCGTGAAAAAGGGGCGACATCGGCGCTTCGAAGAAGCCCGAGCACTCAAGCGCACCAACGACAATCTTGACGCAATCCTTGATGCGAAGGATGCCGAACCCTGTCCGGAGTGTGGAGCCGATCCCGGCCACGACCACTCCACATGGTGCATGTACGACAAAGAAGCGGATGAGTCCGCTTGGACGAGCTAGACCCCTCCCGATCCGACGGTCGGGTGGAAACCCACCGAGAGGATCAAACAATCGTGCCCCCCGCCGATTCTGGAGAACGAAACTTACGAAGTGTGGCCTTGGTTGCCCACGTCGATCATGGCAAGACCACACTCGTCGACGCTCTTTTGCGTGCGACGGGTACGTTCGGCGATCATCAGGCGGTTGTTGACCGGGTGATGGATTCCAATGATCAGGAGCGCGAGCGGGGTATCACCATTCTCGCCAAAGCCGCATCGGTCACCTGGAACGGCATCCGGATCAATCTCGTCGACACCCCCGGACACTCGGATTTCGGTGGCGAGGTCGAACGTGCTCTCACGATGGTCGACGGCGTTGTTCTTCTGGTCGACGCCGCTGAGGGGCCGCTTCCCCAGACCCGTTATGTGCTTTCCAAGGCGCTCGCGTTGGATCTACCGGCTGTCGTCGTGCTCAACAAGGTTGACCGCGCCGATGCGCGGCCCGAGGAAGTTCTCGACGAGATCTACCAACTTTTCATGGATCTCGACGCCGATGAGTCGAAGATCGACTTCCCGGTTATCTCCGCCATTGCTCGTGACGGTAAGTCTGTCGCTGGCATCGGAATGCCCGGTGCAGATGACGATCTGACCGCGCTGTTCGAGGCCATCGTCTCCACCGTTCCCGCGCCTCAGGGTGACCCGAGCGCGCCGGTGCAGGCCATTGTCACCAATCTCGATGCTTCGGACTACCTCGGTCGCCTGGCCATCGGACGGGTCATGCAGGGCACCCTGCGCCGCAATGAGCAGATCGCTCTCATTGAGGAGGACGAGGGTCAAGCTCCGCTCAAGCGCAAGCTCAGCCAACTGATGACCTTCTCTGGGATTACCCGTCTTGAAGCTGACACCATCGAAGCCGGCGACCTGTTCGTTGTCGCTGGCTTCCCCGAGGTGGAGATCGGTGACACCCTCGCCGATCCGGCCCATCCGGTCGCTCTTCCGCGCCTCACCGTTGATGAGCCCGTCCTCCGCATGACCTTCGGCGTCAATACCTCGCCGCTGGCCGGCAAAGAAGGCTCATTCCTCACCTCGCGTCATCTCCGAGAACGACTCGACCGTGAGATCCTCGGCAATGTGTCGATCCGCATCGAGCCGACCTCCTCTCCGGACATCATCGAGGTCGCTGGCCGAGGCGAGCTTCAGCTTGCGGTCCTTATCGAAACCATGCGCCGAGAAGGCTACGAACTCCAGGTTTCACGCCCCGAGGTCATCGTTCGCGACATCGACGGCAAGCGTCACGAGCCCTTGGAACGAGCTGTGATCGATGTTCCCGACGAGCATGTGGGAACTGTCACCCAAGCTCTGGCGCCGAGGAAGGGCAAGGTCACCGACCTCCGTCCCGGCGATATTGGTCGCACCGTGGTCACCATTGAAGCTCCTGCACGTGGCCTCATCGGTTTCCGATCCCAACTGCTCACTGCCACACGCGGCACGGCGCTCATGCATCAGCATCACGCCGGCTGGACCCCGTGGGTTGGTGAGCTCCCGACCCGAAAGGGTGGGGCCATGATCTCCGACCGCGAGGGTGTCACGACTGGCTACGCACTCGACAATCTCCAGCAACGCGGTGAACTCTTCGTCGGACCCGGCGAGAAGGTCTACGAGGGCATGGTCGTGGGAGAAAACGCTCGTGCCGACGACATGCACATCAACGTCGTTCGTGAAAAGCAGAAGACCAATATCCGCACTCACTCTGCCGATGAAGCGATCAAGTTGGTGCCGCCCCGCGACATCACTCTCGAGACGGCCATTGAATTCATCGCCGACGACGAACTTGTTGAAGTGACCCCGGCATCGCTGCGTTTACGCAAGCGGATCCTCAAGGAATCCGATCGGCGCCGAGCGAGCAAAATCTGAGTCAGTCGCTTGCCGCCGGCCGTCGCAGCGACGGATGCGGCACGCGAACCTCGGTGGGCCTTGCTTCAATGAGTTCGACAAGGCGTGCATAGGGCTCTTCTCCGACGAGAGCGATTATCTCGCTTCGAGAACCCACATAGACAGGATCCTTGGCGGTGAATGCGCGGGGGTCCTCAGTGCACCACCAATGGAAGTCATCGCCGCCCTCACCCCAGTCGCGGCGCTTCCATTCGCGCAGAATATTGGTGGTGTGGTCGTTGTCGTCGGTATGGAAATCCAAGCGGACCGGCACCTGCCAGCACACTGATGGTTTCCAGTCGAGATAGGACTCTCCGCGCTCAATAGCCGCTGTATGGAAAGCGCAGCCGGGTCCGGCCGGGTGATCGGGTCGATTGAGGAAGATGCAGCCACCCTCGTGCACCTTGGTCATCCACTCTCCATCGACCTTATGGAGTGGGCCTCCCTGGGCTTCAGCTTCGGCCTTGAACTGCCACTCGTCGTCACGGAGCCGAGCGGCAGCAGCGCGAACCTTCAGTCGGTCCGTCTTGTCCACGAAATGTGCACCGAACGAGCAGCAGCCGAGGTGCTCCTCCACAGCGGGTGATGATCCGATCCCAAGGCATCCATTGCCATAGATGCAGTTCCAGGAACTGAGCAACCAGGTGAGATCGAACGTGTAGGTCTCACCTCGAAGATCGAAGGAGATCCACTCGTGGACATCATCGTCGGTTGTCTGGGAACGAACTGGACGGGACATCGGTTCCTTCGGCTCGGGGACATTCGAACCTTACCGGTCCACACTGTCGTACCCGGTGCGTCATCATTGTCGGATGCCAGGCGAGTTCGACGACATACGGGCAAGGCTCGAGCGAATCACGGAGGAACTCACCGACCTCTCGATCTCCCGTCTCATCGACTCGATCGATGCGGGAGGGGCAGAGTATCCGGTGGACGAGAAACGCCTCACCCGCGCTCGACGAGCCGTGGAGAAGGCAATCAGTATTCTGCGCGAACCGGACGACTTCGACGAACCCTGACGACATCTTGCTGCCGAGCACGAATTGCGGTTACTCGGTGAGGCGTGCTGTGGATTCGAATGTCAGCTTCAGGCGGTCGCTAGTCGACCGTAGAGGGTGGTGCGCTGCTCGAGAGTTCGACCGAGCGGGGCCACGAGATCGGCAAAATCTCGCGGCTCCATGCCCTGGCCATGATCAGCCCCTGCAGCCCGGCTGATGTTCTCGTCCATCAGTGTGCCGCCGAGGTCGTTAGCACCGGCTTGGAGCATCTGGCGGGCACCATCGGCGCCAAGTTTCACCCATGAGGCTTGAATATTGTCAATGAGCCCGTGGTAGGCGATGCGCGGAACAGCGTGCATCAGCACAGCCTCCCGGAAGGTGGGGCCGCGACGTGCACGGCGCTGGAGATACAGCGGTGTGGCCATATGCACGAACGGAAGGGGGACGAACTCGGTGAAGCCGCCGGTCTCTGCCTGGAGATCGCGCGTCCGCACAATATGACGTGCCCAGTGGATCGGCTGCTCCACAGACCCGAACATGATCGTGATGTTGGATCGCAGGCCGACCGAATGGGCGGTTCGGTGCGCCTCGAGCCACTCGTCAGTGTCGATCTTGTCGGGGCAGATGATTGCCCGAATTTCGTCATCGAGGATTTCAGCGGCAGTACCGGGCAGGGTTCGCAGACCCGCATCCATGAGCCGAACCAGGTAGTCGGCGAGCGGCTCTCCGAGACGCTTCGCTCCTTCGGTCACCTCGAGCGCAGTGAATCCGTGGACATGGATTTCGGGGACGGCAGCCTTCACCGCTCGCGTGACGTCGATGTAGTAATCGCCGTCGAAGTCGGGATGGATTCCGCCCTGCAAACAGACCTCGGTGGCGCCGAGCGCTGCTGCCTCAGCAGTACGGTCAGCGAGATCTTCGAGAGTGAGCAGATACGGCGTGCCGCGCAGGTTCAGCGACAGCGGACCCTTACTGAAACCACAGAACTTGCATTTGAACGTGCAGACGTTCGTGTAGTTGATGTTCCGGTTGTGGACCCAAGTAACGACATCACCGACAACTTGCTGACGCAGTTCATCGGCGTACGCAGTCACTGCGTTCAGTTCCGGGCCCCGGGCGGAGAACAGGGTCACGATTTCGTCGACACCGAGCGTCTGGCCGAGCCGACTTCCGGCGATGACCTCAGCAACCCTCCCGCCCGCTGACCCGGAACCGGGAACCAGTGTTGGTGGAGCGACGTTGGCGCCGGAGTACCAAGCAGTGGAGCGGGGACCGACCTGGAGGATCTCGATACCACCGTCAACCTGCTCTGGCGTCGGCGGTGTGAGCTTCTGGGGAAGAACAGAGCCGGGATCGTCGCGGCCCAGTCCTTCGGCGTCGCTTCGATCAAGGATCGCGAAACGGAGAGATTCGTCGAGCCACCGTTGCGGCTCGAGCGCGAATTCAGGGTGAATGGTGAGCCGAGGGGCCAGTACGAAGCCTCGAGATTCGCTGACCGAACGCAGAAGATCGAGATCAGGCCATGGTCGTTCTGGGTTGACGTGGTCGGCGGTGACAGGGGAGACGCCACCCCAGTCGTCGATGCCGGCGTCGAGGAGAATGCCGAAGTCGTCGGAGAGGTTCGGCGGAGCTTGGAGATGGATCTCCGGCGGCAGAATCAGACGGGCAAGGGCAATCGCATCCAAATAGACATCAGGCGGGCATGCAGGTTCCGCGTGCATGGCCGTTCCTTCCTTGGGCAGGAAGTTCTGGACGATGACCTCTTGAACATGGCCGTGACGGCGGTGCGATGCGGCGATCGCCTCAAGAGCGGCGATTCGGTCCTGCCGTTCCTCGCCGATGCCGACCAAGATGCCCGTGGTGAATGGGATCTGCAGTTCTCCAGCCCATTCCAGAGTCGCAAGACGACGCTCCGGCGTTTTGTCGGGTGCTCCCCGGTGGCAGGGAAGGTCCGCACGGAGGGTCTCGATCATCATTCCCTGAGAGGGGGAGACAGTCCTGAGGCGAGCGAGGTCGTCTCGGGAGAGAGCACCAGCGTTCGCGTGCGGGAGCAGGCCGGTCTCGTCAATGACGAGTTGGCTCATCGCCACTAGGTAGTCGATAGTCGTCTCGAACCCGTTCTCCCTCAACCACTCACCCGCTACCGGATAGCGGTCCTCGGGAGCTTCTCCGAGAGTGAACAGCGCCTCATGGCATCCGACCCGAGCCCCGGATCGTGCTAGGGCTCGGACCTGAGCGGGTGTGAGATAGGGCGACTCGAGACGAGCCGGGGGCTGAGCGAATGTGCAATAACCACAGCGGTCTCGACACAACATCGTGAGCGGGATGAACACTTTGGGTGAGTAGGTGACCCGGGTGCCGAATCGGGAATCGCGGATCGAACGCGCTTCGGCCATGAGGTTCTCGAGCGGGACGTCGAAACGCGACATGTCGGAACCCTATCGGGGCTGCGCATCACCGAGCGCAGCGTGATCCACGAGCCAGAGGAGACGTGACCCATCGAGACGCGCCGCCGGTGCCGTTCGATCGCCGTTGATGACCCTTCGCAGGGCCTCCCGCTTCGATTCCCCCTCCACGGTCACGATGACGAATGACGCCTTTGAGATAGCCGGGAAGGTCATGGTCATCCGTTGGTGCTGATGCTGGCCGAGTGGGTCGTTGTTCAGCACGACATCTGCTGTCGCCGTCAGGGCGTTTGACCCGGGAAAGAGCGATGCCGTGTGGCCGTCGGGGCCGAGTCCAAGGTGAACCAGACCAGGACCACCGAGATCGTGAAGGATACGTCCGTAGCGGTCGGCTCCCTCTGCGCATCGCATTGGATGCACCGAGCGGGCGTCGTCCAGTAGGGCGCCGAAAGCGTTCGCAGCGAGCGCGTAGTTTGAATCCTCATCGTCGAGCGGTACGCAACGCTCGTCGCCCCATGCGACGTCCAGTCGTGACCAGAACTCAGGATCGGTGCGCGATGCGAGATCCTCGTAGCATCGCCTCGCCGTCGCCCCTCCGGACAGCGTCAGCACCATCTGTTGCTGGTCCGAACCAAAATAGTTGATCACCGCATCGCTGAACTCGCCGGCGACGTCGTCGACGACCAGCAATTCTCCGATCATGTCGGGGTGATCATCGCAGCGAGGCTGCCTTGGCCTTCAGCGTTTCGAGTAGATCGTCGAA
>WLCQ01000024.1 GCA_009705225.1 Actinomycetota bacterium
CGTGACGCCCTCATGCGTGAGGAGTCCTGCGGCGGCCACTTCCGTGTCGAACATCAGACCGATGACGGCGAGGCCCAGCGCAACGACGACGAGTTCGCATTCGTCGGTGCTTGGGAATGGAACGGTGATGGCACCGCCCAGACCCTTCACAAGGAACAGCTCGTGTTCGAGAACGTCAAGCCGACCCAGCGCAGCTACAAGTAGCCGGCGCCGTCACTCAGGAGAACTCACATGCAACTCACTCTGAAGGTCTGGCGTCAGGACAACCCCAACGACCCGGGCCGCTTCGAGACCTACCAAGCAACCGATGTGAAGGACGAGATGTCCTTCCTCGAGATGCTTGATGCTGTCAACGAGAACCTCATCGAGGCCGGTCGCGAACCCATCGTGTTCGACAGCGACTGCCGCGAGGGCATCTGCGGCACCTGCGGGCTCATGATCAATGGTCAGGCCCACGGCCCGCAGAAGGGCACCACCACCTGCCAGCTGCATATGCGCAAGTTCCGTGATGGCGAGACCGTCACCATCGAACCATGGCGTGCAGCAGCTTTCCCGGTGGTCAAGGACCTCATGGTCGACCGCAGTGCGTTCGACGCCATCGTCCAGTCAGGTGGCTTCATCACCGCCGACACCGGTGCCGCTCGCGATGCCAACGAGATCCTCATCCCCAAGCCGGCAGCCGACGCCTCCATGGACGCCGCCGGTTGCATCGGCTGCGGTGCCTGCGTGGCGGCCTGCCCCAACGGCGCTGGTCAGCTGTTCACCTCCGCCAAGTTGGCGCATCTCAACCTTCTCCCCCAGGGTCAGGCTGAGCGCTACAAGCGCACCGAGGACATGGTCGAGACCATGGAACTGTTCTTCGGCTCCTGCACGAACTACGGCGAGTGCCAGGAAGCCTGCCCGAAGGAGATCCCGATCGACTTCATCGCCATGATGAACCGTGACTTCCTCAAGTCGAAGCTGGCCAACCGGAAGCTCTCGGGCCAGAAGCGCTGACCCTCGGGCGGCCCCGCCGCTCAACAGATACCCGATCGCCCAGTGCGATCAGGTCAGACACATCGCCCGGCGCCGAACTTCTTCCACATGGGAGCAAGCGGCGCCGGCGTCATATCCGGCGTCATATCCGGCGCCCAGCCAGCACCAGAGGGGTCAGTGCCTGGCGTGCTTGCCGACGGACTTCGGGTTATTGCGGCGGTGGCGAATGAACTCGATGGCCACCGGGGCGAGCGAGATCACCACGATGAGCACGATGGCGTACTCGATGTTCTTGCCGATCCAGGGGAACGAGTTGCCCAACCAGTAGCCCAGCAACGTGAGCCCGGCGCCCCACACAATCCCACCGATGATGTTGAACTTCACGAAGGTTCGGTAGTGCATCTTCGACACACCGGCCACGATCGGGGCGAAGGTGCGCACGATGGGAACGAAACGGGCCAGCACGATGGACTTCGAACCGTGCTTCTCGAAGAACGCCTCGGCTTTATCGACGTAGGCCGGCTTGAAGAGTTTGGATTCGGGGCGCTTGAACAGCGACGGCCCGACCTTGTTGCCAAAGGCGTAGCCGACCTGATCGCCAATAATTGCGGCCAGCGCGCAGCCGATGGCCACGACGGCGATGTTGCCATCGGCGAGGGTCCACACCGTGCCATCACTCGTGGTGAGTCCGGCGGTGACAAGGCCGGCGGCGAACAGCAGCGAATCGCCGGGCAGGAAGAAGCCGATGAGGATGCCCGATTCGGCGAAGATCACCAGGAACAGACCGATGAGACCGATGGACTGGACGAGTTTCTGGGGGTCCGGTCCGATGGCGAGAACAACGCTGAGCAGGTGTACGTGCATCCGCTGACCTTACTTGGGCACCTGCACGGACCCGCGGCAGCCGGTCATGCCCACGGCGCTGCTCAGTAACCGTTGGCGGGATCGACCACTGACAGCAACGGTTCACCGGCCAGGTGGCGCCGGAGGTTCTCGATGAACATGTCGAACATGGCCGGAAACGCCCCGGGCCAATGCCAGGAGGAATGCGGACTGACCCGCACCCCCGGATGGTCATACATCCAGTGGCCGGCGGGCAGCGGTTCGGGATCGGTGGAGTCGATACTGGCGCAGGCCACGATGTCGGCATCCAATGCCCGACGAAGCGCGTCCTCATCGATCATCGGGCCACGAGCCACGTTCACGAGATGCACACCCGGCTTCATGAGCGAGAACACGCGATCATCGAACAGACCCCGGGTGGCTTCGGTGAGCGGCGCCACCATGACGATGTGATCAGCATCAGCAACCAGTTCATCGATGGTTCGCACCAGTTCCACCCCGGGCACCGGACTGGGCGCATCGGTATTGCGCATGGCTTTGATGTTCATGCCGAAGGGCAGCGCCCGCTGCGCCACGGCCGTTCCGATACCACCGAGGCCGAGCAGGGCGAGTGTGCCGCCGTGCAGAGTTCCGAAACCCGGACGAGGGACGTTCCACATCTTCGGCGGTTCGGTGATGAACGAACCCGGCATGCGCTTCTCGAACGAGAGCATGCAGGCCAGCACCCATTCGGAGATCGGCATGGCACTGAGGCCACGCGAGTTGGTGAGAACGCAGTCCTCGCCGATCAGTTCCAGCGGGAAATCGTCGATACCGGTTCCGATGAGATGCACCCATCGAGGACCGCGTGAAAGCACATGAGCGAGATTGGGCACCAGTGACGGCCGGGTGAGCAGCACATCGCCGGTGAGACCCGGTTCCAACTCGCCCTCGGCCGGGATAGCGATGAGTTCGATCTGCTCGGCGATGTCAGCCGGGATATCGATGGCTTCGAGGCGACCGACCTGGCTCAGGATGCGCAACATGGCCGAGACGCTACTGCGGAGCGTTGGGGACGGAGCACCGGCGCCTACCATCGCTGGCGTGATCCCCTACCTGTCCGATGAATGGTTCGAAGCAGCCGCGAACGCAATCGCCGCGAGCACCGAACTGCGAGCGGCTTCCGACGGCGTCAACCTCACGCTCCAGCAGTCGGTGACCGATGGCGACGAGGCGCTGGTCTGGCACGTTCACTTCGCCGATGGAGAGGTGGGGCTTCACCGCGGCGCCACTCCGTCACCCACCGTGACCTTCAGCTGTGACCGTGCCACTGCCGAAGACATCCGCAATGGCGAGCACAGTGCCCAAACCGCATTCATGGCCGGCCGTCTGCGGCTCGGTGGCGATGTGCGCATGCTGCTCGCCAACAGCGCACTGCTGTCCACGCTGAACGACGCGCTCGCTCCCCTGCGCTCCTGATTTCGATGCTCGTAGAGCCGAGCAGATGACGCAGGTGACTCAGATGAGGCCGAGCTCACGAACTGCGTCGCGCTCTTCGCCGAGTTCGGCAGTGGAGGCATCGATGCGGGCACGGGAGAACTCGTCGATCTCGAGACCCTGGACGATGGAGTACTGGCCATCGGTGCAGGTGACCGGGAACGAGGAGATGAGACCCTCGGGCACGCCGTAGCTGCCGTCGGACGGAATGGCCATGGAGACCCAGTCGCCGGCGGGGGTGCCGAGCGCCCAGTCGTGCATGTGGTCGATGGCGGCATTGGCAGCTGATGCAGCCGACGACAGCCCGCGGGCTTCGATGATGGCGGCGCCGCGCTGCTGCACGGTGGGGATGAACGAACCCTCGAGCCAGGCCTGATCGTTGACGAGCGCAGCGGCGTTCTGGCCGTTGACCTCAGCGTGGAAGAGGTCGGGGTACTGGGTGGCCGAGTGGTTGCCCCAGATGGTCATCTTGGTGATGTCATTCACGGTGGTGCCGGTCTTGGTGGCGAGCTGCGCCATGGCACGGTTGTGGTCAAGACGGGTCATGGCCGTGAAGCGCTCGTTCGGGATGTTCGGCGCGTTGTTCATGGCGATGAGCGAGTTGGTGTTGGCCGGGTTGCCCACGACGAGGATGCGCACATCGGCAGCCGCGTTGTCGGAGAGCGCCTTGCCCTGCACCGTGAAAATGGCGCCGTTGGCCTCGAGGAGGTCCTTGCGCTCCATGCCCTTCGAACGGGGGCGAGCACCGACGAGCAGCGCGTAGCTGATGTCGCCGAAGGCCTCGTTGGGATCGTCGCTGCACACGATGCCCGACAGCAGCGGGAAGGCGCAGTCCTCGAGCTCCATGGCCACACCCTTCAGCGCATCCATGGCCGGGGTGATGTCGAGCAACTGGAGGATGACGGGCTGGTCGGCGCCGAGCATCTGGCCACTGGCGATACGGAACAGAAGGCTGTAACCGATCTGGCCGGCTGCTCCGGTGACGGCGACGCGTACGGGGGTTTTCACGGGGGGATCTCCAGTGCTGTGGGATTGCAGAACGCCCCGGACACTAGTCAGCCGAGGCCCCCGGACGAAAAGCGAGGGCGCTATTCCAGCGTGACGGGATACGGGAATTTGGCATCCACGCCACCGTCGACGACCACCGTGCGGCCCGTGATGTAGCGGGACATGTCGCTGGAGAGGAACAAGGCGGCCGAGGCGATGTCGGAGGTCTCTCCCATGCGGCCCAGCGGGGCGTTGCCGGCGTTCGAGGCCCGCTGCTCGTCGGTGAACACGGCGTCCATGCGGGGGCTCAGGATCGTGCCCGGGGCGATGGCATTGGCCCGCACATTGTGCTGGCCCAGTTCGATGGCCACCGACTGCACCCATGCCATGAGACCGGCCTTGGCGGCCCCGTAGGCGGCGTGCATGGGAGCAGCAGTGAATCCGCTCACCGAGGCGATGAACACCATCGTGCCGCCACCAGTGGCCACCATGCGCCGACCCAGTTCCTGCGACAGCAGATAGGCGTGACGGAGACACATGTCGATCTCCCAATCGAAGGTCTCATCAGTCATGTCGAGGATTGATTGCCACTGGGCCATGCCGATGATGTCGACAAGTCCGTCGATGCTGCCCATGGCCGCTTCGGCCTCGGTGGCCAGACGCGCTGCACCTTCACGGGTGGTGACATCGCCGACCCACGCGATGGCCTGCGGGCCAACTTCGGCCGCGACCTCGGCGGCACGATCGGCGTCGACATCGACACAGATGATGTGGGCGGCGCCAGCCTGGGCCAGCGCGTGCGAGGTCTGGCGACCCATGCCCATGCCCGCGCCAGCGACCACGAAGTTGCGGCCGTCGACCCGCAGGCGAGCGAGGTAGTCGGGGATGGGTGAGTTGTCGGCGGTGGTCATTACAGGCTCCGTGGTTTCGGGTTTGAAAGTGGGATTCGAACGTGGGGTTCGGTCAGGCCATGTAGACGCCACCGTTGGGCCGCAGGATCTGCCCGGTGACGAACTTCGAAGCGTCGCTGGCGAGGTACAGCATGGCGAGCGACTGATCCTCGGGGGTGGCCGTGGTGCCCAACGGTGACTGTGCGGCTCGCATGCCCATGAATCGGTTGCGGGCCTCCTCGTCGATACTTCCGTCGGGTCGGGTCCAGTTGCGCTGCACCATCGGTGTGTCGGTGAACCCGGGGGCAACAGCATTGACCCGGATGCCACTGGGTCCGAACTCGACGGCAGCGCAGCGCGTGAGATGAGCAACAGCCGCCTTGGTCATGGCGTACACCGACAACGTGGGAGCAGGCATGTCACCACCGGCCGAGGTGATGTTGATGATCGACCCGCCACGCTTGCCCGATCCTTCAGCGACTGAGTCGGCAGCCATGATCCGACCGGCGGCGGCCACACCCCAGTAGGTGCCGAACTGGTTCACGCCCACAATTGCGGCGAGATCATCGGGCGTGACCTCGGTGATGGGTGCGTACCGGATGATGCCGGCCACATTGGCCCACACATCGATACGGCCATGCGCATCGAGCGCAGCAGCAGCAAGTGCCTCGACCGCGTCACGGTCAGAGACATCGGTCGGGACCACCAACGCAGTGCCACGGGCCTCGGCAACGAGTGCTGCGGTTCCCTCAAGTCCCTCGACACCCACATCGGCGATGACAACATCGGCACCCGCCTGGGCGAAGGTGATTGCGGCTTGGCGACCGATGCCACCGGCAGCACCGGTGATGACGGCAATACGACCACGCAGCGAGAACTGTTCGATGAGTTCCGGAGCCAGTGCGGGACGTGCACCAGTTACGTCAGATGCGGAATTAGATGCGCTGTGACCAGTCATGTCAGTCACTCGGAATCCGCTGTGGCCAGCGTGGTGCGGATGAACGCAGCGATCTCTTCGACTGCGGCGACCGCTTCGGGGAAGGCCGGGTAACTCATCTGCCAGATATGCGGCATCTCGGGATAGACATGCAGCGTGGCGTCGACATCGGAGGCCAATGCCACTTCGTGCAGGCGATGGGCATCGTCGAGCAGCACCTCGGCATCACCAACCTGGATGAGCATCGGCGGTGCGCCGCGCCAATCGCCGAAGATCGGTGACACCAGCGGATGATCGGGCATCGTGGTGCCGAGATACGCCGGAGCGGCCTCCTCGGCCTGCGTGCGTGAGAACAGGCGATCGGCCTCGGCCCGGCTGTCATAGGTGGCCGCACTCACCGTGAGATCAACCCACGGCGAACAGCAGATGGCCGCGGCCGGCGTGGGACCCTCGGCCAGCGTGTGCAGCACGAGTGACGCGGCCAGACCGCCACCAGCGGAGTCGCCCATGGCCACGATGTGAGATGCCGGAACACCACTGGCCAACACCCAACGATGCACGGCAACGCAATCGTCGAGCGCAGCGGGGAAGACATGCTCCGGAGCGAGTCGGTAGTCGACGAGCATCACCCGCGCGCCAGTGGCCCGAGCGAGATGCGAGCCATAGGAGCGATAGGCCAACGCAGAGGCGATGCGGAACCCACCACCATGGGCGTAGACGATGACCGGGGCGTTGGCTGCATGGTCGATCGGACGACACTCGATGACGAACACGCCATCAACATCGTGCTCGATCGCTTCGGTGCCCTCGGCCAACGGCATCTGGGCCATCGCGTCATCAATGCGCTGACGATGCTCAACGATGGATGCCGGCGGCGGTGGAACCGGACGTTGCGCCATCGCGTGCTGCAGGGCGTGGAACTCTTCACTAGCCATAGGCGCGAACTGTACGGGTTCGGGCCTGTGCTCGCCCGCACCTTCGCCAACGGTGGAATCTGCGGCGGTCCGCGACCCAGCCCCTAGATCTGACGGCAGTCCGACGGCTTCGTGAACACCGCACCCTCCGGGGTGATGTCAGCGGCGACACATCTCCCGGGAGCGAGGTCTGTTCCCTCGTAGATCAGTCGAACGATGCCGTCGAGCGACACGGAGAACGAGCGCACCTCGGCACCGGCGACCACTGGCGCGAGCGCCAACGGACCGTCACCTTGGAACGAGCTCACCTTGCTCGCCCAGATCAGCCGATCGGTGAACCCATCGTCATGCGCTGCCATGGCGACGGCGGTGTCGACTCGAAAGGAGAGCTCGGGCACCGCGGTATCGGCACGGTTATTCAACCAGAACGAGTAGCCGATCAGCCCCGCTATCGCTGCGAGCACCAGGAACGAGAGCCACACCGCGACCCGCTTCAAGGATCAATCCTCAGTCTGTCCGGTGTTGCCTAGCCAGCTGCGATAGAGCTCGGCGTAGCCACCACCAAGGGCCACGAGCTGAGCATCGGGGCTCCGCTCGCGACCATGACGGCCGATCACGGCATGTCCTGCTTCATCATCCGACGATATCGAATGATCACGACGAGCATTGCGATGCAGAGACCGGAGAGCACAAAGCACAGGACCGCCACGACGAGGACCCAACCCTGTAGCGGCGCAGAAGGCCCGTATTCGTCGCCGGAGGTCGAGGTCCCGGCCGGGTTGGTGATCAGCAGGATCACGCCCCACGAGAGGGCACCGATCGCCCCGGTCAAGCAAGTCACAATCGGGTGGCGCAGAAGCCACCCATAGAATCCCGGGTAATCTCGGAAGGTAACAGCTGGGTCAGAACTGGAAGAGGGCTTGCTATCCTCCTCTTCTGGATCGTTCGAGTCTCGCGCACTGGTCACGGCCCGACGATTCCCCCGTTTTCGGCTGCCGCAATACCGCCAATGCATCCGGACACGTATCCGGCCGGCCAACCGATTGCCGCACCCAATGGTCCGGCCAAACCGAAACCCCAGGCGCCACCCGCCGGGCCCATCAATGTACCCATCGAGTAGCACGCTGCCGCGTAGTAAGCAGCTTGGACCGGGTGTTTCGTCACCCAATTCACAGCACCAACGATCGTGTTGACGACAGCTTCGACGTTGACCAGTTCGTGTCGAGGCTCCTCTGGTGGATGGGGGAAGATGGCGAGCATCTGCCAGGTGTGGTCGAGTGGTCGGATCTTCACGAGCGGATCCGAGCTCTGAGTTGCCGCGTAGGCGGCGTATAACGCGACCCACGCGCAGTCGGGGCATTTGCCGGTGATGTCGTTGGTGTTGTTCGGGTCACCGAATGTGTAGGTGTAGGCGTTGGCTGAGCCGCCGGTGACCGGGTCGGTCTCGAGGAATCGTCCGAGACGTGTTGAGTACTGGCGGGCTCCCATCTCGATGATGGGCTCGAGTCCGGGTTCTGTTTCGGTGGGCCGCTGGTACTGGCCGAGCCATCGGTTGTCGAAGTTCCCGGTGGAGTTGTCGGCGGTCGTGCCGGAGGTCTGGTTGCCGTTCGGATCGAACGTCGCAGTCGAACCGATCTTCGTGCCGTTCACCTTCCGTTCGGTGATTCGGTCGAAAGCGTCACGGGTGTAGGCAACGGTGGTGGTGCCGCCGGTGGTGGTCATGTGCCGATAAATAGTGCCCAACCTCCGCCACAGCGCCACCCCGCTGAGTGACTGCTGTCACGGTAAGCGGAGGTGTCGATCGGAGTCAACGAACAATTAGTGAATCTGCAGATGGCTTTGCGAGCACGCTGCGCAACCGAGCTCAGATCTGCTGACCGGTGTTGCCCAGCCAGCTGCGATAGAGCTCGGCGTACCGACCGCCGAGCGCCACGAGTTCGGCGTGACTGCCGAGTTCGACGAGCTCGCCGGCATCGAACACCATGACCAGATCGGCCTGTTCAGCGGTGGACAAGCGATGGGCGACGCTCACCGTGGTGCGTCCCTCAGCCAATCGATGCAACGCCGTGGTGAGCGTGCGCTCGGTACGCGGATCAACTGCGCTGGTGGCCTCATCGAGGATGAGCAGACCGGGATCGGCCAACTGCGCCCGAGCCAGCGCCACGAGCTGACGTTCACCCACACTCAATCCCTCGCCGCGCTCCCCCACTTCGGTCTCGAGACCGCGCGGTAGACCATCGACCCAGTCGGAGAGGCCGAGCTCGGCAACCGCAGCGCGCACATCATCGAGCGTGGCACCGGGACGGCCCATGGCGATGTTCTCGCCGAGTGAGGTGTCGAACACGAACCCGTCCTGGGGCACCATGCGGATGCGCTCAGCACGCGACTTCGGATCGATGCGGGGCATCGCCACACCACCGATGGCCATCGAACCAACCGTGGGATCAGCCAGACGGCTGAGCAGCTTGGCGAAGGTGGACTTCCCCGAACCGGTTTCGCCCACGATCGCCACCGAAGCTCCGGCCGGGATCTCGACGGTGACATCACGCAGCACTGCGCCACCGGTTCGGTAGGTGAAGCCCACATCATCGGCATGCACGCTGAGCGGGCCGGGGGGCAGCGCCACACCATCGGTCGGTTCGACCAGTTCGATGGGACGGTCGAGCAGTTCGAGCACCTTCGACCAACCGGCGATGGCGGTCTGGGTCTGATCGAGGATCTCACCGATCTCGGCGATGGGGCCGAGGATGAGCTGCACCAGGAACAGACAGGCCACGAGGCTGCCGGCGTTGAGTCCCCATTCGGAACCCCACCACACACCCGCCATGGCCACCGAGGCCAGGGCGAAACCACCGAAGGCATCGCCGAGCGGGAACATGAACGCGAACCACTTCGCCGCGCCCATCTCACTTCGGTACTGACCATCGATGGCGACATCGAGACGACGACGGGCACGACGCTGCATGCCGTAGGCGCGGATGGGCGCCGCGCCCTGCACCGCCTCGGACATCTCACCCATCGTGGCGCTGACCCGGGTGCGCACCGTGGTGTACGCCTTGAGCTGTCGACGCTGCATGAGGCGGAACAACGGCAGGATCGGCGTGGCCACGACAACGGTGATGACCGCCAATTGCCATGCATAGAAACACATCACGGTGAGCGTGCCGATGACGACGACCGAGTCGACGATCCACGCAATGGCTCCGTATTGCACGAACCGGGCGATGGTCTCGATATCGCTGGTGACCCGTGCGGTGAGTTCGCCGCGGCGGGTGTCCTCGTGATCGGCCATCGACAGCCGATGCACATGCGCGAAGGCCCGCACCCGCAGGTTGCGCAGCATGGCCTCGGCCGCGGTGACGAGCCTGATGTACGTGAAGCGGGTGAGAAAGGTCACCGCGACGATGATGAGTGCAGCGCCACCGCAGGCCACGAGCGTGAAGCCGGGGCGGAAGCCCTCGTCGGCGAGCAGTCCCTTGTCGATCACCTGCTGTACGAGCACCGGAATGGTGAGGCGACCGGCGGCACCGATCATGGCCATGAGCAACGTGAGACGAAGTCCCTGACGCAGTTCGGGGCTCTCGCTCAGACCTCGGCGCAGCACAGCAAGCGCCCGCGCCTTCTTCTCGGCTTCGACGGCATTGCGTTCATGTTCGAGCGCGGTCGTGTCGTCGAAGCCGGCGCCGTGTTCGAGCAACAGCAGTTCGTCGTTGACCGCAGCGCCGAAGTCTTCATGATCCTCGGTGGCGTCGGAATGCTCGGTCATGCGCTGCCCTCCGACCCGATCCGTCCCTCGGCATAGGCCCTCACCAGATGGGCGTACCGGGCGTCGGAAACGAGCAGTTCGCTATGGGTGCCCTGGGCCACGATGCGTCCTTCTTCGAGGAATGCCACGCTGTCGGCGAGTTCGATCGTGGAGATGCGATGGGCGACCACAAGGGTGGATGTCGCGAGGGTCTCGCGCAGATCACGCAGGATCGCTGCTTCGATCACCGGATCGACGGCACTGGTGGCATCGTCGAGGATGAGCACGCGGGGTCGGCGCAGCAGTGCTCGGGTGAGTGCGAGACGCTGACGCTGCCCACCAGAAAGCGTGACTCCTCGCTCGCCGACAAGCGTGTCCCAACCCTGCGGAAGACGCGACACGAACGTGGCGGCATGGGCCACGGCAGCAGCCGCATCGAGATCAGCGTCGGAGACATCAGCGCCGAGCGTGACGTTCTCGCGCACCGTATCGGCGAACAGGAACGACTCCTGGAACACCAGCGCCACGGCATCTCGCACCACGATCGGATCGAGGTCGCGAAGATCGACACCGCCGATCCGCACCACCCCCGATTCGGGATCGACGAGACGCGGGATGAGTTCGCACAGCGTGGACTTGCCCGAACCGGTTGCCCCCACGAGCGCGACCACCTTGCCGGCCGGAACCTCGAGATCGAGTCCATCGATCACCGCAGGATCATCTCCGTGGCGACACGTGACCGACTCGAAGCGAACTGACAGCGGCGTGTCGGGAAGTTGCGGCGCACCCGGATCGCTGCCCGAGGCCTCGCGATCCGCGGCCATCACCTTGTCGAGACGGGAACTCACCACGACTGCTCGTGGCAGTTCCTGCAGGAAGAAACCGAACACCCGCATCGGGAATGCCAACAGACCGAACAAGGCGGCGGCCTGAACAACCTGACCGGTATCGAGACGCCCGATCGACACCTGCCAGGAACCGATGAGGAGCAACAGGATGATTCCGAGATTGGGCAACGCGTCGATCATCGGCTCGAAGGTGCCCCGGATGCGACCCATGGCAATGCGGGCCTGCCGGAGTTGATCGGAGGCTTCGCCGAGACGGGCCTCCTCGTCGTCGGCGCGACCGAGGGTCTTGATGACGAGCACACCGTCGAAACTCTCATGGGCGATCCGACTGACCTGCCCAACACGCTGCTGAATCTCACCCAATGGCTTCTCGACCCGACGGGTGTAGGCCCGGTTCACCAGTGCCAACCCGGGGAACAGCAGCAGCGCCACCACCATCAATGCCCAATCCACCGTCGCCAAAGAGATGACGGCGAACACCACAAGCATCACAACACCGAAACTGAACGGCAACGGGTTGAGAACCTCGCTGGCCGCAACGATGTCGGCGTCGGCATGGGCGAGCAGCGTTCCGGTGGGGGTTTCGCGGTGGTACTTGAGTGGCACGTCGAGATACGTGCCGGCGAGGTCGCGTCGCCATTGCCGTTGGGTGCGAAAGGTGAGCAGCGCGGCGAAGTACCGACGCAGCACGATCGTCATGGCTCGCAACAGACCAACGCACAGCAATGCCACGCCGGTCATGAGCACCGCATGGGAACTGACCCGGCCGGTCTCGAATGTGGGCACGATGACGTTGTTCGTGACGCGCCCCAGCACGATGGTGGTGCCGACAGCGGCCCCTGCATAGATGGCTGCACCGACGCTCGACACGAGGAACGGCACCGGCTGCGCGCGCACATAGCGAACAAGCAGACGGGTGCCACGCCGCACGATCCCGGGCGTGCGCATCGTTGGGGTCGGTTCGCTCACTGGGTGAGGTCGAGCTCTCGGGCGATGTCGCGCGTCGCCGTCGAGCGATTGAGTGTGTAGAAGTGAAGACCCGGCACGCCTTCATCGAGCAACCGCTGGCAGAGCTCGGTGGCCAACTCCACGCCGAGGGCCCGCACCCCGGCAGGATCATCGGCCAGCGACTCGAATCGATCGGCAAGATGCGCCGGAAACGCAGCACCGGCGAGCTGGGCGAACCGGGTGACCTGACCCACATTGGTGACCGGCATGATGCCCGGAAGCACTGGCTTTGTGCAGCCGAGCGCGGCGAGTTCGTCGACCATGCGCAGGTACGGCTCGGCTTCGAAGAAGAACTGGGTGATGGCGAAATCGGCAATTTCAAGCTTGGTGGCCAGATGCCTCCGGTCGGTGGCGAGATCGACCGAGCGCGGATGACCTTCGGGATGCGCGGCCACCCCGATGGAGAACTGCTCGCGCTCGGCGATCAGCTCCACGAGTTCAAGCGAGTACTCGAACTCGCCGTCGATCGGGCGACCGTCATCGTCGAGTACAGGATCGCCGGCCAGGGCGAGGATGTTCTCGACTCCGGCAGCGTGGTACTCGTCGAGCAATGAGTCGAGCTGGGAGCGGGTGTGGGCCACACACGTGAGATGCGCCATTGCCGCGAGACCGACCTCGCGCTCGATGGCGATGACGACATCGCGGGTGCGCTCACGGGTGCTACCGCCAGCGCCGTAGGTGACCGACACGAAGGACGGGTGGAGTTCGTCGAGTTCGGCGATGGTGGTGCGCAATGCAAGCGCCGCTTCGTCGGTCTTCGGAGGGAAGAACTCGAACGAGAGTGTGCGGCCCGCGCGCAGGAGATCGGCGATACGCGTCATGCTCAGGACGCTCGCCGCTCGGCGGCTTCGACGGTGTTGACCAGCAGCATGGCGCGGGTCATGGGCCCGACCCCACCAATACGTGGTGAGAGCCAACCGGCAACCTCCGCCACCTCATCAGCAACATCGGACACGAGCTTCTTGCCCTCGAACGACACGCCGGCTGCCACGACCGCGGCACCGGGCTTGACCATCTCCGCGGTGATGAGTCCCGGCGATCCAGCAGCGGCCACGATGATGTCGGCCTGACGCGTGTAGGCACCGAGATCAGCCACACCGGTGTGCACCACGGTGACAGCCGCGTTGGCGTTGGGGCGCTTCAGGGTGAACAGGTTGGCCAGCGGCCGGCCGATCGTGAGGCCTCGGCCCACGATGACGATGTGGCGACCTTCGATTGGTACCTCGAAATGCGCGAGCAGGGCCTGAATACCGGCCGGCGTGCACGGCAGCGGACCGTCGACCCCTTGCACGAGGTGCCCGAGGTTCACCGGATGGAGACCGTCGACATCCTTGGCCGGATCAACGGCGAGCAACGCCGCCTCGAAGTCGAGATGCTTCGGGAACGGGTACTGCATGAGATACGCATCGACCGCGGCATCGTTGTTGAAGCGGGCCACAACCTCGAGAACGTCGTCCTGAGTGGCGCTAGCGGGCAGATGGGCATGATGCGAGGTGATGCCGAGCGCTTCACAGTCCTTGTGCTTCATGGAGACGTAGTTGGCCGAGGGGCCGTCGTCGCCCACCAGCACCGTGCCCAGACCGGGCGTGATCCCCTTGGCGATGAGGGCCTGGACCCGCCCCGCGAGCCGTTCTTTGATCCCTGTGGCGACCAGTTCGCCATCGAGCACCTGAGCAGTCATGCCGTTGACCCTACCGGTCATGAGTACCGTGGTCATGGTGAGCACCCCCTCCGATCCCGCAACTCCGACCGCCGGTCCCGTGCCCGTCGGACCGCTGCGTATCGGACCCATCACCGTCGATCCGCCGGTGGTGCTCGCCCCCATGGCCGGCGTCACGAATCTGGCCTTCCGACAGCTGTGCCAGCGCTTCGGCAGCGGCCTTTTCGTGAGTGAGATGGTCAATGCCCGGGGTCTGTTGGAGGATGGCGAGAAGACCTGGCAGTTGGCCTCGTTCGGCCCCGAGGAGACCCGACGCTCCCTTCAGTTGTACGGCACCGACCCAGCAGTCATGGGTGCTGCGGTGCGGCGGCTCGTTGATCAGGACCATGTCGATCACATCGATCTCAATTTCGGCTGCCCCGCCCCCAAGGTCACCCGCCATGGCGGTGGTGCCGCAGTGCCCGCCCGCCCTGCGTTGTTCGGTGCGGTGGTGGCTGCTGCCGTCGACAACGCCGGGACCGTACCCGTCACGGTGAAGATGCGCATCGGCCTTGATGACGACCGCGTCACCTTTCTCGAGGCCGGTCGGCGCGCGGCCGATGCCGGAGCCGCGGCAGTTGCCCTGCACGCCCGAACCGCTCGCCAGCGTTATTCGGGTCGGGCCCGCTGGAGCGCAATCGCTGAACTGGTCGAAGCGTTGCCGGGCACTCCCGTGCTGGGCAACGGCGATATCTGGACCGCCGCCGATGCCCTCGCCATGATCGAACGCACCGGCTGCGCAGGCGTGGTGGTGGGCCGGGCCTGCCTCGGCCGCCCCTGGTTCTTCGGACAACTGGCCGACCTCTTCGCCGGCCGACCCATCCGCCCCGAACCACCGCTGGGCGAGATGGCAGTCATCGCCGCCGAGCACGCCCGCCTGCTCACCGGCGCCGTGGGCGAATACCGGGCCATGAAGATGATGCGTAAGCACATGGGCTGGTATCTCACCGGGTACCCCGTGGGTTCTGCTGTGCGTCGATCGGTCACGTCCCTCGACACGCTCGCCGAACTCGAAGATCTGTTCGCTCCGCTCGACCCCACACTTGTGGTGGAACCCGACGCTGCTGCCTCGCCGCGCGGCACCCAGACCGGTCCCCATGAGGTCGTGGTGCCCGACGGCTGGCTCGACGCCGACTCCATCACTCCCCCCGACGCGCTGGCCGATTCGATGGTGAGCGGAGGATGAGCGATGCACTCTCCGCGGAGCGTCTCATCCTTGCTTCGGCCTCGCCGCGTCGCAGTGGCTTGCTCGACGAACTCGGCTTGGTGTTCGAGATCGCTCCGCCCGATATCGATGAATCCGTGCTGCCCGGCGAACTCGGGCGTCCATATGTCGAGCGCCTGGCCCGCGGCAAAGCCGCAGTGATGGCTGCGCCCGGTGCGGTGGTCGTGGCCGCCGACACCACCGTTGATCTCGACGGCGAACTTCTGGGCAAACCGGTGGACGCCGCCGACGCCAAGCGCCTCATCCGTGCGATCGCCGACACCACCCATCATGTGCACACCGCGGTGTGCGTGCATCGAGTCACCACCGCAGGCGAGATCATCATCCGCTCGGCCGTGGCCACCACAGCGGTCACCATCGCTCCCATCGCCGAGGACTGGATCGAGTGGTACGTGGGCACCGGCGAACCGCTCGACAAGGCCGGCGCCTACGGCATGCAGGGACCCGGGGCCATGTTCGTGGCCGGCATCACCGGTAGCCCGTCCAATGTGGTCGGTCTGCCCCTCGATCTACTGGCCCGCCTCACCGCCGAGGCCGGCGTCGATCTGCTGTCGTTCCGGCGCTGATCAAGCATTGATCAAGCACGTGGCGCCGGTGCGACCAGTTCGATGGCATTGCCATCAGGGTCGCGCAGTTGCAGCGAAGGCTTGCCGAGTTCGAGCACCACACCATCGTGAGCAACGCCCCTGACAGTGAGCTCCTGCGCCCATGCTTCGAGCGCGTCGCCATCGGGCACAGCGAACGCAATGTGGTCAAGTGCCGATGGCCCCTCGCCCACCGCTCGCTGCGACAACACGAGCACGAGGCGGCTCGGACCATGCTTCAACGCCACGGTGTCATCAAGTTCGACGAACGCCTCCATGCCCAGCACCGTTTCGAACCACGCCTGCGACGCGACGAGATCGCGAACGTTCATCTGCAGATGACTGAACCCGGTGACCGGTGATTCCATCTCGATAGTCTGACCCAACTGGAGTGTCACATCCGAGTTGTTCCGAGCGTCCTCGCGATCAATCCTCAGTCAGCACCGAAGCCAGTGTGGAGCTTTTTGCGAACACTGGCTTCGCAATCGCCGCATCGGTTCCGACTGGCCAGAACGGCGCTCGGTACACCGCGATGCTTGCCGATTGCGCACAATCTCCTGTGGGTTTGCAGACCATATTGTTGGAGACTCCCCGATAGCCGTCGATCACCCGAATGGCCTTGATCAGCGCGGAACGAGGAATAGAAATCGAGCCGTCAGAATTGAGTACGGCGATTCGTTGGATTGAATCGAACAGCAGATTTGTGGCATCGAACGCCGAGGTGTTCCATACCGAAAGTGGCTCTCCGCCAAAGATGCTGATGTAGGAACTCTTGTAGAGCTCGCTGTAGAACGGGTTCCGCTCAAGCGCAGCGATATCCGGGCCCGATCCGTACGCATTCACTCGCGTCGCAGAGGGAAGCACTTCCACGGTCATGCAAGCATCACTTGCGACCACATTGACACTCTCATTGCCGGGAGTTGCAGCGATCGCGTCCATAAGGGTTTCGCAGACCGGGGAGTTGACTGGCATAAAGACCGTGTCGGCACCGCTTTCGACGATTGCTCGGGCTGTTGCGGCCAGATCACTGCCTTCTACCGCCACCACAGTTGGCAGGGTGGTTGTACCGATGGAAGTCAGGCGAGCCACGAACGTCTGCCCGAGTTGCTCTGAGTACACCGTGCCATCCGAGACCACGAAAACCGTTTTCGCCGAGAGGCTGTTCGCGACGAAATCGGCAACCGCCGCACCTTGGATGAGGTCGTTCGGCGCGGTTCTGGCATAGGTACTGTTGGCCCTGACGATTGATGTGAGACCCGGAGCAGTGTTCTGCCCGGAGATCATCGGAACTCCGGCACGAGAAAAAATCGGCTCGGCAGCTCCCAAGGCCGCACCCGAACACGAGGTTCCAACCACTGCCGTCAGCGTCGTGCCCAGAAGAATGCGCTCGGCGCCTTCGCGACCGCCTTCGGCCGAACACTGATCATCGGCGGCGACAACCGTCACCGGGAACCCCATCAACGTTCCGGCAATCCCATCGAACTTGGTATCGAGATAGTCGATCGCTAAATCGATTCCCCGCCTGTCATCTCGACCAGCACCCTGGAAATCGGCACCGATTCGCAGCAGCGCTCCCAGTTGAATCGAATCATCAGTTTCGATTCTCAGACATCCAAGAGGATCCGCCTCGCAGATCTTGGCATTGGTCACAACCCTCGACTCCGGCCCGACCCATGGCAGATAGACGCCTTGTAAGACCTCTTCCGATATTGATTCGATCGGCGCCTTATCGACAATGAACGGTCCTCGAAATGGCGCAGAAATTCCAAGAATGAGCGCGAGATCGAGGGCAACGATCACGACAATTCCAACAGCGACGTACGTGACGTTTCCACCAGATCGAAGCGCAACGAACATCGCGTTCACGATGAGCGCGAGACCGGCAATAGCACTCAGGGCGAAGAGCAAGAGGGGCATCTCACTACCGGCAAGAGTGATGAGTTCACGACGCGAGGTGGTGAGGTCCGCAATCGCGCTGTTCATCTCAGAAGCTGTCGTCGACGGAACGTACGAACGGCCGGCGATTGAAAACGTCACGGACTGGAGGTTGCCGAGCGACACGAGAGCCGGCGAATCCCGTGCATCATCATCAGCCAGAGCCTGCCAATCGTCGGTGGCTGAGTCATCCAAGTACCGGCCGAGCCGAACCTGAACTGCCGAAGCATCCACCGAAGGAAGGCCCTCGGTCGCAGAGGCCAGTCGACTCGACGCAGCGGCTTCGGACCCAACAATCTGCCGAGCTTCCCTGAGCGTCGAGAACTCCGAATTGATGAGGAAACCCGTGAGGATTGCGAACAGGCTCCCCAGCGCAGTCATGTAGGCCGCCGCTGCCATTCCTGCATGTTCGCGTCGGTCGCCGATACGACGATCAATCAGAAGATAGAGAAAAACCGAGATCCCACCGACCACCAGAAGCGTGAGTGGGAGTAAAACCCAGGTCGGTAACGACGTCAACTGATACATGAGCACGAAGGCAGAACTTAGGCCCAATAGACCACGCACTCACACAATTGCGTGATGCGGAACTGTCCGAGGTCTTCCGGGGTTCCGCCGGAGTCAATCCCCGGCGGTCAGGGAATCCAGCAATTCAGCCCGGGAGTACACCGGCGTTGCGTCCCCGGCATGCACGCCGACAGGCCAGAACGGGGCACGGTAAATACCTATGGTCGCCGAGGGCACGCAATCCCCTGTCGGCTCGCACGTCAGGTGGTTCGACACTCCCCCGTAGCCGTCGATCGCGCGAATGGCCTCGATCAGCGCCGTTCTGGGGATCGAAATGGAACCATCCGAGCCGAGCACGGCGATCCGTTGGATCGAATCGAAGAGCAGGTTCGTGGCGTCGAAGGCTGAGGTGTTCCACAACGAGAGCGGATGCGTTCCATAGATCTTGGTGTAGGCGACGTCGTAGAGGTCGCGGTAGAAGGGGTTCCGATCGAGCTCGGAAATGTCTGGGCCAGAGCCGTAGGCGTTCGCTCGGGTTGCTGCAGGAACCGCCTCGCTGATGACGCAGATCCCACTGGTGAGAACCGCGACCCGTGAGCCCCCGGGAGTCTCCGCAATTGCGTCCATCAGGCCCTCGCAGATAGGCGAATGGATGGGGAGGAAGACCGCGTCGGCGCCACCGTCGACAATGGATTTCGCCACCCCGGCAAGGTCACTCCCCTCTGATGCAACCAGACTCGGGAGTGCGATGACCCCGCTGGCAGCGACATGAGCCATGAAGGCCTGATCCAGTTGGTCCGAATACTCGGTACCGTCCGACACCGTGACGACGCTTCTTGCGGCGAGCTCATCAACGACGAAATCGGCGGCCACCGAAGCCTGGATGAGATCGTTCGGCGCAGTCCGCGCGTACGTGCTTCCCGGCTTCGCGATCGACGTGAGACCCGGAGCGGTGTTCTGGGCCGACATGAGCGGAATGCCGGCGCGGGAGAACGCCGGTTCTGCGCCTCCGAGGGCCGCGTCCGAGCAGGAGGTTCCAACCACCGCGACCAGTTGCGCTCCGAGCAGGATCGTTTCCGCGCCTTCACGACCGCCTTCGGCCGAGCACTGATCGTCGGCGGCGAGCACCGTCACCGGATGACCCAGCAGGAGTCCCGGCGTCTTATCGAACTCGGTATCGAGATAGTCGATCGCGAGATCAATACCTCGTCGATCGTCGCGACCAGCTCCCTTGGAATCAGTCCCGACCCGCAGCAGAGCGCCTAACTGGATCGCCTGGCCTGCTTCGATCCTGAGACATCCCCGTGGATCATTCCGGCATATCTCCTCGTCCGTCACCATCTTCGAACCCGGTCCAACCCACGGCAAGTACACCCCCTGAAGAACTTCGTCAGCCAGCGTCTCTATCGGTCCACTGTCCACAACGAAGGGACCACGGAACGGAGCGGAGATCCCCAGGATCAGAGCGAGATCGAGCGCAACGATCACGACGATGCCGGTCACGACATAGGAGACGTTTCCTCCTGCGCGGAGCGCCACAAACATGGCATTGACGATGAGGGCAAGGCCAGCGATGCCACTAAGCGCAAAGAGCAAGAACGGCATTTCGTTACTGGCCAACGAGATGAGTTCACGCCGTGAAGTTGTGAGATCACCGACTGCAGTCTCCATGGCAGCAGCTGTCGGCGAGGCCACATAGGAACGACTCGAGATCGCGAAGACCGTGGATTGAAGTTCGCCAAGTGACTCGAACGCCGGCGAATCCTGGGGATCACCATCGGCCAGAGCAGCCCAGTCGGCACGTGACGCGTCGCGGAGATACTGGCCGAGTCGGACCTGAACGGCCGCAGTGTCGACGGAAGGAAGCCCATCGCTCGCCGTCGCCAGTCGGCTCGATGCCGCCGCCTCGGAGCCGACGATCTGACGAGCCTCGCGCAGGGTGGAGAACTCCGAGTTGATGAGAAAACCCGTGAGGATCGCGAACAGGCTGCCCAGCGCCGTCATGTAGGCGGCAGCCGCCATTCCGGCCCGCTCGCGGTTCTCGCCGATCCGCCGATCAATCACCACGTAGAACAACACCGAGATCGAACCGACCACGAGAAGTACAAGGAGCAGCAGCAGCCAGGTCGACATCGAAGTCAACAGATTCATGATCACGATTCGGAAACCTAGGCGGGAACGAACCTCGTCCTCGGTGAATGCAAGGTGAATTCGAGTCAGTGACGGAAGTGGCGTTCGCCGGTGAACACCATGGCGAGGCCCGCGGCATCGGCAGCGGCGATGACCTCTTCATCACGGATGGAACCACCGGGTTGGATCACACAGGTGGCACCGGCCTCGATTGCGGCGTCGAGACCATCGGGGAACGGGAAGAACGCGTCTGACGCATAGGCCCCGCCCACGGCCCGACCCTCGGCCTTCACGGCGGCGAGATGCCCGGCATCGCGACGGTTCTGCTGACCGCAACCGATGCCCACCGCTTGGCCGTCCTTCACCAAAACGATGGCGTTCGATGTCACCTTGGCCACGACCTGCCAGGCCAGCACGAGATCAATCCATTCGGCTTCGGAGGGCGCGCGCTTGGTGGCCACGGTCCAGCCCGACGGATCATCGGTGACGAGATCAGGGGTCTGCACGAGATAGCCGCCATCGATGGGCCGCAGCGAAAGTCCGGGAGCACCCGGCGCCACGGCAGTGAGAATGCGCAGGTTCTTCTTCTCCTGCAGCGCCGCCAGTGCATCGGGTTCGTAGCCCGGTGCCACAAGGACCTCGGTGAACACCGGCGCAATCGCTTGGGCTACCTCGAGGGTGACAGTTCGATTGAGAGCGATGATGCCACCGAACGCCGAGACGGTGTCACAGGCATGGGCCCGTGCATACGCCGTGGCGATGTCATCGGACACGGCCACACCACATGGGTTGGCATGCTTGATGACGACGGCAGCGGGACGCTCCCCGATGGAATGTACGAGCCGCCAGGCCGCTTCGGTGTCGTAGACGTTGAGATAGCTCATCTCCTTGCCACCGTGCTGCTCCGCAGTGGCCCACCAACCGGTCTCGCCAGCGGCGGAATAACGAGCGCCCACCTGATGGGGGTTCTCGCCGTAGCGCAGCACCTGCTCACGGGTGAGCGTGAGCGAGATGGTCTCGGGCAGCTCGGCCGGCGCAACAGTCCCATCGCTCACACCAGCGGCGGGCTGGCCGGCGTCGAACCAGGCGAGGATTTCCGCGTCGTAGGCCGCAGTGTGCGCGAACGCATCTCGGGCCAACCGTGTGCGCGTGGCCTGCGTGAGTGCACCCTCGGCCCGCAGTTCGGTGAGCACCTCGTCATAACGCGACGGATCAGTGACGATGCCGACGAACGCATGGTTCTTCGCCGCGGCGCGCACCATGGTCGGGCCACCGATATCGATCAACTCGATCGAAGGTTCCGCCGAGAACGGATACAGGTTGGCCACCACGAGTTCGATCGGTTCGATGCCGTACTCGGCCATATCAGAGCGATGCTCGGCGTTGGTCGGGTCCGCGAGCAGACCGCCATGCACCTTGGGATGCAGTGTCACAACGCGGTGCCCGAGGATGGCGGGCACCCCGGTGAGATCGGCGACATCAGTGACAGGCACACCAGCTGCGGCGATGACGCGTGCCGTGCCACCACTGGAGATGAGATCCCAACCAAGTTCATGCAGCGCCTGGGCGAACTCCACGATGCCGGACTTGTCGTACACAGACAGAAGAGCCCTCACTGGACGCTTCCCCTTTCGATGATCTCGCTGATGGTGCGGACGTAGATACGGCGTTCAACCGCTTTGATGCGTTCATGCAATGACTCGACCGTGTCGCCGGGCTCGATCACCACAGCCTCCTGGGCGAGGATCGGTCCGGCATCAACCTCTTCAGTGGCGATATGCACCGTGCAACCGGTGACCTTCACGCCATAGGCAAGTGCATCGGCCACCCCGTGCCAGCCCGGGAACGCAGGCAGCAGCGCCGGATGGGTGTTGAGCACATGACCGGGGAAGGTTTCGAACATCCCCTTGCTGAGGATGGTGCCGAAGCCAGCCATGACCACGAGGTCGATGTCATAGCCGGTGAGCAGACCAGTGAGTTCCGCGGTGTAGCCATCGCGGTCGAAATCACGGGCGTAGCTGCGTCGCCGCATCAGTTCGCACTCGATGCCGTTGCGTTCAGCCACTTCTTGGGCCCCGCATTCGCGGTCAACAACAGCGACGGCCACCGGCACACCAGCGGCGCAGATGGCATCGAGAATGGTTCCGCTTCCGGAGGCAAGGACGGCGATGCGCATTCCGGCGAACCTATCAGGAGGCGAGCAGCGGCCTTCCCGTCAGAGCACCGGTGTGTTCGCCCTGCTCCATGAACACCGAACCGTTCACAATCGTGGCGTCGTATCCCTGCGAGCGCTGCACGAACCGACCGGCGCCAGCCGGGAAGTCGCGCTGGAAGGTCGGCAGCGGAAGATAGAGGTCCTCGAGCGAGAACACGTTGACATCAGCCTTGGCGCCGACGGCGATCCGACCGCGATCGGTGAACCCGAACAACTCGGCAGGACGACCGGTGAGCTGATGCACGCCCTCGCCGATCGACATGAGGCCGCGCTCACGGATCCAGTAGGACAGGAAGAACGTGGGCTGGCTGGCATCGAGGATCTGTCCGACATGCGCACCCGAATCAGCGAGACCCAGCATCATGCGCGGATCGGTGAGCATCTGATCGATCACCGTGAAGTCCTGGTTGAGGATCGGCCAGTTGAGGATGACCCGACCATCGGTGGCATCGACCAGATCGAGATATGCCTCCACCGCGGTGGTGCCGGCCCGCTCGGCATACGCGGCGAGGCTGTCCTCCGGTCGGGAGTCGTACCGAGCACCACGCTCCGGCGTGAGCACGAAGTACTCACGGGTGGCTTCGAGCCCACGGCGGCCGTCACCGCGAGCAATGAGATCAGCGCGCACAGTCGGGTCGCGCAGGATGGCCACTCGTTCGGCAAGTGTGTGCCCGGCGATGACATCCCAGCCGGTGCGATTGTCGAACGGGGTCTTATGGGCGAGCGAGAAGATCACGCCGATGGAGCGCGAGGTTGTTTGCGGACGCAGGTTCGCCCCGGTGGCATTGGCTTCAGCGACGAAATCGAGCACCTGACGCCACTGCTGGGGATCGGAGAACACCGAGGTGAGGTTGAACGTGAATGGACGGCCCGAGGCCCGGCTCATGGCGGCCATGATCCCCACCTCGCTGCGGGCCCGTTCCAGACCCAGCCCCTCACCATCGAAGCGCGGCGCACAACCCAGCACTCCACGACCATGACGACCCAGCACCGAGGCGAGTGCGACGAGTTCGCGCTCGGTCGCCCAAGTACCCGGCACATTGCGACCATCGAACGTGACGTGACGACCAGTACGTGAGGTGGAGAACCCCACCGCTCCCGCTCGCATTGCTTCATCGACGAGATCCACCATGACAGCGAGTTCATCGTCGGTGGGTTCGGCATCAACATCGAGCGAACGATCACCCATGGCGTAATAGCGAACTGCACCATGACCGACGAACCCGGCGAAGTTCAGCCCTTTGGGCTGGCTCGCCAACCACTGCAAGTACTCACCGTGCGTGTTCCAGTTCCACGGCAGTCCGGCGAGGATCGAATCGGCGGGGATGTCCTCGACCGCCTCCATCGCCTGGGCCAGGAACGGAGCCTCGCCGTCGCGCACCGGGGCGAATGTCATGCCGCAGTTGCCGATGACCACCGAGGTGACACCATGCCAACAGGTGGAGGTGCCTATCGGGTCCCAGGCCAACTGCGCATCGAGATGGGTGTGCACGTCGACGAAGCCCGGCGTGACGAGTCTGTCCTCGGCGTCGATGGTGCGACGGGTGGCGCCGACATCAGCACCCACCGCCACGATCGTGTCACCGTCGATTGCCACATCGGCCCGCTGGGGCTCAGCCCCGGACCCATCGACGACCATGCCCCCCGAGATCACCAGATCATGCATGTCACGACAGTACCGGCGAGACACCGATCCCTGCCGATGAACTCACCGCACTTCCGTGCGGATCTCGTTGACACGGATTCGAAGCTCGGGCGTGAGCCATACTTGCCTGAAACAGGCGCACACCTACAGGACGGCGGAGATGGACAACGAAGTGGAACTCGTCAGCGATGGCGATGGACTCGCAATCATCGGAAGCCCAACGGCGGTGGAACGGTTCATGGATTCGCTGAACCTCCCGGCAGCCGACTCGGTCAACCTCCCGGCGGTCCTGACCGCAGGGTCCGCGATCGCACAAACGGCAGCGGGAGTTGCTGACAAGTCAGGCCGTTGGGTGAAGCTCACTGCGAAATCAGCGAAGGACATCCAGCAGTACGGATTGACCCCGACCAAGACTCCCGGTATCTCGTATGCGATGGCCGGCAAGTCGGGCTCGATCGACAAGTGGTTGCAGATCCAACACGGAATTGGTCCGATGCTGACCAGCCCTGTGCTACTTGCGAATTCAGCGGCGCTCATGTCGCAATTCGCCATGCAGCAGAAGATGAACGAGATCACCGACTACCTCGCGATCATCGATGCGAAGCTTGATCAGGTCATCCGATCCCAGACCAATCAGGTCTTGGCCCGCTTGGACGGCGTCGATCTCGCGATCCGGGAAGCCATGCGCGTCCGGGAGTCAGTAGGGCGAGTCTCGGAGGTGACCTGGTCGAAGGTGCAGAGCTCTGCCCAATCCATCCACGAGACCGAGGGGTACGCGCTCCGACAATTGAATGATCTTGTGGAACAGGTTGATGCGAGCGGCACAATTGCGACTCTCGCCGACAGCACGAAAAAGGTCGAAGCCGAGGTCGAGAAGTGGCTTCTGGTGCTCGCTCGGTGCTTCGAACTGCACGACGCTGTCGGGGTGCTCGAACTCGACCGGGTTCTCGACGCTTCACCCGATGAACTCGACCGACACCGTCTGGGCCTGCACTCCGCCCGACAGGACCGGCGTGAACTCTTCGCCGAAAGACTCGACCCGCTCTTCGTGCAGATGAGCGAAGCAGTCCGCGTCGCCAACGCAAAGGTGCTGTTGAATCCGATCCAGTCACCTTCGGTGATCAGTTCAAGCAACGTCATCGCCGAACAGGTGATCTCGTTCCTCGATCTGCTCGAGATCGAGTCATCGAGCGCGAGCGCCGAAGCGCGGCAATGGAAGGAAGCAGCTTCAGAGCACTGGGACAAGGCACGCGTGGTCGGGTCCCAAGGCATCACTCAGGCAAAGAAGCTGGGTGGTGATGCGCGCGAAGGTGCAGCAGCACTCAAAGGCAAACTCTCAGGCCGAATCCCAGGGCGAAAGCGCTCGACCCAGGACGACGAGTAAAAACGACGAAGGCCCGGCGCTGGGGCCGGGCCTTCGATCAGAACTGCGTAGCTGCTGCCAGACCAGCGGCAGCGTTGGGCTCAGGTCCAGCCGTGCTCGCGGACGACCTCGACCATGAGTTCGCCGGCCTCGGTGGGGTTCTTGCCCACACGGACGCCCGCATCAGCGAGGGCTTCCATCTTGGCGGCAGCAGTGCCCTTGCCACCGGAGACGATGGCGCCGGCATGGCCCATCTTCTTGCCCGGAGGAGCAGTGACACCAGCGACGTAGGACACGACCGGCTTGGACATGTTGTTCTTGATGAACTCCGCGGCCTCTTCCTCAGCCGAACCACCGATCTCGCCGATCATCATGACGGCCTTGGTGTCGGGATCGGCTTCGAACGCTGCGAGGCAATCGATGAACGAGGTGCCTGGAACGGGGTCGCCACCGATGCCGACGCAGGTGGTGACGCCGATGTCCTGCAGCTTGAGTTCGTAGAGCGCCTGGTAGGTGAGCGTGCCGGAGCGGCTCACGATGCCGACCGGGCCGCCGGGCTTGGCGATCTCACCGGCAGTGATGCCGATGTTGCACTTGCCGGGGCTGATGATGCCGGGGCAGTTCGGGCCGAGCAGACGCACGTTCGGGAATTCGCGCTTGAGTTCGTTGTAGAACCACGCTTCGTCGTGGGCCGGCACGCCTTCGGTGATGCACACGATGAACTCGACGCCACCCTCAGCGGCGTCCATGATCGCGGCGCGGACACCGGGGGCGGGAATGAAGATGCATGAGGCGTTGGCGCCGGTGGCGGCGACAGCCTCACCGACGTTGGCGAAGATCGGGATGCCATCGACATCCTCGCCGGCCTTCTTGGGGTTGGTTCCACCCACGACGTTGGTGCCGTAGTCACGGTTGCGCAGGCCGTAGAAACGACCCTGCGAACCGGTGAGGCCCTGGTAGATGACCTTTGTGTTCTCGTCTACGAAGATGCTCATCGGATTCCTCAGTTCTTCTTCGCAAGTGCGACAGCGGTAGCAGCAGCCTCGAGCATCGTGGGCTTGCTCTGGAGTCGCTCGGACAGGTGCGGGGCGAGCAGTGCTCGGCCCTC
>WLCQ01000025.1 GCA_009705225.1 Actinomycetota bacterium
GCGTCGACCGACGCGACGAAACGGGTGACCGCATCCCAGACCTCGGTGATTCCCGAGTTGGTGAGGGCGGAGCAGGCCATGACCTCAGTGGCCCACGCCTGCCACTTCGGACGCAAGAGGTGCACTGCGCCGGCGTAGTCAGCGCGGGTGCGACCGGCGGCGGCTGCGAGGTCACCGTCGGCTTTGTTGACCACGACGAGATCGGCCAACTCCATGATTCCGCGCTTGATTCCCTGGAGTTCATCGCCGCCGGCGGGGGAGACGAGCAGGGTGAAAAGATCGACCATGTCGGCGACAGCAACCTCTGATTGGCCGACGCCGATTGTCTCGATGATGACGACGTCGAAGCCTGCGGCCTCGCACAGGAGCATGGCCTCCCGGGTGCGTCGGGCGACACCACCGAGGTGTCCGCTGCCGGGAGATGGCCGGATGAATGCCTCGCTGCGGTGGGAGAGATCAGCCATGCGGGTCTTATCGCCGAGGATCGAACCTCCGGTGCGGCGACTCGATGGGTCCACCGCCAGCACGGCGAGGCGATGACCCTGATCGATCACGTGCAGCCCGAACGCCTCGATGAACGTTGACTTTCCCACTCCCGGCGGTCCTGAGATTCCGAGGCGGGTACTTTTTCCCGTGAACTCGAGCAGCGTTCCGAGCACCTCGTCGGCAAGTTCCCGGTGATCGGCTCGTGTGGATTCTGCGAGCGTGATGGCTCGGGCCAGAGATCGTCGATCTCCGGCTTGTATTCCCTCGATGAGGGCCGGTGCGGTGTCGACTGTGCGGGTCACGCCGCCGAACGGCGTGACGAGATGAGGCCGAGGACCTTGCGAGCTGCAGTCGGGATGTTGGTGCCCGGGCCGAACACAGCGGCCACGCCGGCCTCATGAAGCATGTCGTAATCCTGGGGAGGGATGACTCCACCGCAGACGACCACGATGTCGCCGGCTCCGGCTTTCTCGAGTTCGTCGATGAGCATGGGTACGAGGGTCTTGTGCCCGGCGGCCTGGCTGGAGATGCCGATGACATGGACATCGTGTTCGACGGCGTCGCGGGCCGCTTCGGCGGGGGTCTGGAACAGCGGGCCCATGTCGACGTCGAATCCGAGATCGGCGAACGCCGTGGCGATCACCTTGGCGCCGCGGTCGTGACCGTCCTGACCCATCTTCACAACGAGCATGCGGGGTCGACGACCCTCAGTTGCTGCGAAGGACTCGATCTCACCCTGCAGCTCCGCGAAATCCTCGTCGCCCTGGTAGGCATCGGCGTACACGCCGGCAATCGTACGGATCTCGGCCTTATGGCGCCCGAAGACCTCTTCCATGGCATCGGAGATCTCGCCGAGCGTGGCGCGGGCCCGTGCGGCATCGACGGCGAGAGCAAGGAGATTTCCGCTACCACGAGCACCTTCGGTGAGGGCGTCGAGGGCAGCTTGGCAGGCGGCTTCATCGCGTCCTGCCCGGATGCTCGCCAACTTGGCGAGCTGCTCTTGGAGCACCTTGGCATTGTCGATGTCGAGCACGTCGACACTCTCGACGTTGTCCGGTACGTACTTGTTCACGCCGACGACGATGTCCTGGCCCCGATCGACCCGGGCCTGCTTGCGAGCGGCCGACTCCTCGATGCGCAGCTTCGGCATGCCTGATTCGACCGCCTTGGTCATGCCGCCGAGTTCCTCAACCTCGCAGATGAGTTCCCATGCGGCGTCGACCAGCGAGGCGGTGAGCGATTCGATGTAGTAGCTGCCGCCGAGCGGATCGACGGTGTGGGTGACACCGGTCTCGTCGGCGAGGATCAGCTGCGTATTCCGGGCGATGCGGGCGCTGAAATCAGTGGGAAGACCAAGGGCCTCATCGAAGGAGTTCGTGTGAAGACTCTGAGTGCCGCCCAGCACTGCAGCGAGCGCCTCGACTGTGGTTCGGACCACGTTGTTGTAAGGGTCCTGTTCAGTAAGTGACACACCTGAGGTCTGGCAGTGGGTACGCAGCATGAGTGAGCCGGGCTTCTTCGGCTCGAACTCGCTCATGACTCGATGCCACAGCACACGGGCGGCGCGCAGCTTGGCGATCTCCATGAAGAAGTTCATGCCGATGGCGAAGAAGAATGAGAGACGACCGGCGAAGGCATCAACATCGAGCCCGTTGGCAAGCGCCGCCCGCACGTATTCCTTGCCGTCGGCGATGGTGAACGCAAGTTCCTGGACGGCCGTGGCTCCGGCTTCCTGCATGTGGTAGCCGGAGATCGAGATGGAGTTGAACTTCGGCATCTCGGTGGCGGTGTATCCGATGATGTCGGCCACGATGCGCATACTCGGCGACGGCGGATAGATGTAGGTGTTGCGGACCATGAACTCTTTGAGGATGTCGTTCTGGATGGTCCCGGCGAGCAGGGAACGATCGACGCCCTGCTCCTCGCCGGCGACGATGAACATGGCGAGCACCGGGATGACCGCACCGTTCATGGTCATCGAGACGCTCATCTTGTCGAGGGGGATGCCGTCGAAAAGGATCTTCATGTCTTCGACCGAATCGATGGCGACACCGGCCTTGCCGACATCGCCGACCACGTTGGGATGATCGGAGTCATACCCGCGGTGCGTGGCGAGATCGAATGCCACGGAAAGACCCATCTGTCCGGCAGCAAGGTTGCGGCGGTAGAACGCGTTCGACGCCTCGGCGGTGGAGAACCCGGCGTACTGACGAACGGTCCACGGGCGATTCGTGTACATGGTGGCTCTGACGCCGCGCGTGTACGGGGCGAATCCCGGCAGTGTGTCGACCTCGCCGAGTTCCTCGAGATCGGCGGCGGTGTAGAGCGGCTTGACGGAGATTCCTTCAGGGGTCTCCCACGCCAGAGTGGCGGGATCAGCTCCCTTCAGGTCCTTGGACGCGGCTGCGGTCCAGTCGTCGAGGGTCGGGGAGTTCTCATTGGGTGATTCCACCTCAACAGACTAAGAGCGGGAGCCCTCGGGTGTCATGCTGACGGGATGCATCCGCCTGCAGAACCGCCGCTGTTGCGCTTCGACTCTGTTTCGGTCGTGTCCGGATCGGGTGTTGCGCTGCTCGCCGATGTCAGTGCTGCTGTGGTCTCCGGGGCGATCACCGTGGTGGCGGGTCCCTCGGGAGCCGGAAAATCAACTCTGCTGCGGCTCGGCGATCGCCTTGACATTCCGAGCAGCGGTCGGGTGTTGTTCGAGGGTACTGATATCGCTGGAATCGATCCCCGGCGGCTTCGCCGTTCAGTCGGCATGGTGTTCCAGCGACCAGTGCTGTTCGCTGGTTCGGTCGAGGACAACCTGCGGGTGGCCGATCCGGAAGCATCGCAGGCGCGGATGAGTTTTGGACTCGAACAGGTTGGTCTTGACGCATCGATGCTTGGACGCGCCGGTGACGATCTCTCAGGCGGTGAGGCACAACGCGTCTGCATCGCCCGCACGCTTCTTACTGAACCGAAGGTCCTCCTGATGGATGAGCCGACGTCTTCGCTCGATCCGGTGAACCGGCGCTCCATCGAGGCGCTCGCCCGCCAGTTCGCCGACCGGGGTCTCGGTGTGATGTGGGTGAGTCATGATCATGTTCAGGTGTCCCGGCTCGCGGATCACCTGATCGTCTTGTGCGAGGGTCGACGCGTGAGCGATCTCGCAGCCGAGGCGTATCTCACCGAAGCGGGCGAGCAGGGGAGCCAACCATGACGTCGACGCATATCGGTTGGGTCGGCCTCGCCGGTTCGTTCACGCTCATTGTGATCGCCATCTCGTTGTCGCTCTGGCAACGACTCCGGCTCTCGGGGTCGATCGCATGGGCCGCCACACGGGCAGCGGCGCAGTTGATGGCGGTCGGCTGGGCCCTGCGGCTCGTGCTTGATCCCGATGCCTCGGTCATCTGGGCCTGGGCATGGGTTGTGGTGATGGTGGTGTTTGCCGGTGCCACGCTTCGGCAGCGAGCGCCCGAAGTGCCGGGAATCTGGTGGCTGGGCACGCTCTCCATGGCCACAGTCATCATCGTGAGTCTCTCGGTCATCTTCGGGTTCGGGGTGTTCCCGATCGAGGGTCGCACGATCGTTCCGCTCGCCGGAATGATGATTGGGAACTCCATGACCGCATGTGTTCTGGTGGGTCGGCGCATCGTGGCCGAGTTCAGTGAGAAGCGAGATGAGATCGAGGCGCGTCTGGCTCTCGGACAACCGTGGCCCGAGGCAGCCCGGCCCTACACCGGTGCTGCGCTGCGAACCGCGCTTGTTCCCCAGATCGAGTCCACCAAGGCTGTGGGTCTCGTCTTCCTCCCCGGTGCCATGACCGGACTCGTGCTCGCCGGCGTGGATGCCTTCGATGCCGTCACGATCCAGCTTGCGATCATGTACCTGATCCTGGGGTCGGTGGCCACCAGTGTCACAGTCATCGGTCTCGGACTTACAAGACAACTGTTCACCTCCGATCACCGCCTCCGCAGGATCGATCGCCAGATGACGAGCGCCTGATGAAGAGTGCCAGATGACGGGCACACGATGACGCAGCATCCGCAGTATCGCTGGCTCGGTTCCGCACCGGTGTGCGGCCGGTAGCCTGTCGGTTCATGGCCAAGCGATTCGTGATCATCGGCGGCGGTCCTGCGGGGCACAGTGCGGCCACCTACGCGGCCCGCCTCGGGGCGGAGGTCACGATGATCGAGAAGGACATCGTGGGTGGTGCCGCACATCTCTGGGACTGCATCCCTTCAAAGGCGATGATCGCCACCGGTGGCGCTCTCGCCATGATCAACCACGCCAGTTCCATGGGACTCACCGATGTTTCAGCATCACTTGACTTCGCTGCACTGAGAGAGCGCATCTCGGCGATCCGGTCACGACTCGAGTCCTCGACCACGGGCCTGCTCGAGAGTCAAGGCGTCACCCTGATCCAGGGAATCGGTCGACTCGTCGGGCCCAATCGCGTGGCCGTCGACACCGGAGCCGAACAGTTCGAGATCGACGCTGATGTGGTGCTGTTGTCCACCGGTTCGCGACCCCGATTGCCAGAGTGGGCGAACGTCGACGGCGACCGCGTGCTCTCCACCCGCGACGCCTATCCGCCCAACGAACTTCCCTCCCACCTCATCGTTGTCGGCTCCGGGGTGACCGGCGTTGAGTTCGTACACATGTTTTCGGCGTTCGGGTGTGAGGTTTCGCTGGTCGTGAGTCGACAGCAGGTGCTGCCACTGAAAGATCCCGAAGTGGCAGCGGCCCTTGAGGAGAATTTCCTGCGGCGCGGCGTACGCCTGCTCAAAGGAGCGAGAGCCATCAGCGTTGATCGCGACGAACAGTCGGTCACGGTGCGATGCGATGACGGTCGTCAAGTCACCGGTTCCCATGCGTTGTTCGCGATCGGCTCGCTGCCGAACTACGAGAGCCTTGGTCTCGACACGGCGGGCGTGCACCATGACGGTGGCTATGTCGTGGTCAACCACAACTGCCAATCCTCAGTTCCGCACATCTATGCCGCCGGAGACCTCTCCGGGAAACTTCCATTGTCGTCTGTGGCCACGATGCAGGGCCGCAAGATCGCCGAGCACGCCATGGGGCTGCATGTTGGTCCGCATCGGCATATCGATTACGAGAAGGCCGCTTCGGCGATCTTCACCGTTCCCGAGATCGCGGATGTTGGTCTCGCTGAGGCCGACGCGTTCGCTGAAGGGCGCAAGATCAGGGTTACGAAGGTTCCGTTCTCGGCCAATGCGAAGGCACTCATCGACGAGGATCCCAGGGGGTTCGTGAAGATCATCTCTGATCCGGCCACGGGTGTGGTGCTCGGCGGTTCCATTGTTGGGCGCAACGCGGCCGAATTGATCTCCGTGGTGGCGCTTGCCGTCACGGCCGGTCTGCGGGTTCAGGATCTCTACGAAAGCCTGTTCGTACACCCTTCGCTGGCGGAGGCCATCTCAGATGCAGCCGAATGACGGAGTTGCGCCGCTGAATCAAGAGCGCCGGCCACCCACAGCAAAGGATTTTCCTGCATCGGGTCCGTTCTCGCTGGCTGCGGCGGGAGCTCGTTTCGCCTCCCGTGCCGTTGATCTCAGCGTGATCGGTCTCCCAGTTCTGACGTATCTCGCGTTCATCACAACTGTTGTCGATGGCACGGTCCGTTGTGAGGTCCCGCTCTGGCTCGGTCCGGCCACATTCGCGTTCGGTGCGCTCTACGAGGCTCTGTTCGTGAGCACACTCGGGCGCACTCCGGGCAAATGGCTGTTCGGACTACGTGTGGTCCGCCTCATCGACGGAGGACGTCCGGATCCCGATCGAGCTCTGCTGCGGGGAATGGTCCCGTGGTCGTTCGTGGCGTTGCCCCTTGGGGCATTCGCGGTGCCGGCGACACTCGGCACCTTCGGATGGGTGAGTGGGGAACTTCATTTGAGCATCGCCGACCGAGCTGCGGGAACTGTGGTCATCAGTACCCGCTAGATCCGTTGTATCCGGCATGGTGTGTCTGCCCAGCGCCTAGGTTCGCGCTGTCGAGCGATCCTTGGAGGGAACCGTGTCGGGAGAGAACAGCGTCGTGCTGCGGGTGGTTCAGTGGACCACGGGCAATGTGGGTCAGCGCTCAGTGCGAGCGATTCTGAGCAGCCCCGAGTTGGAGCTCGTTGGCTGCTTCGCGTGGGGCTCGGAGAAGATCGGGCGGGATGTCGGCGAGTTGTGCGGTATTGACCCAGTCGGGGTGATCGCCACGAATGACATCGACGCGCTGCTGGCCCTGAGGCCGGATTGTGTCGTCTACAACCCGAAATGGCCCGATGTCGATCACATGGTCCGCATCTTGGAGTCCGGCATCAACATCACCGCAACCGCCGGCTTCATCACTGGCCATGCACTCGGAGCAGATCGTCAGCGGATCCAGGACGCATGCGAACGCGGCGGAAGTTCCATCTTCGGATCCGGGATGAACCCCGGATTCGCCAATCTTCTCGGCATCGTGAGTGCCGGTCTGTGCGACCGGATCGACGCGATCCGCATGTTGGAATCGGTGGACTCCACCGGATACGACTCCGCTGACACCGAGCTGTCGGTGGGGTACGGCCGTCTCCCCGACGATCCCGAACTCCCGGCACTGATCAAGCGGGGAACTGCGGTGTTCGGTGACGCCGTGCATCTCATCGCCAGGTCGTTGGGGGTTGAACTCGATGACGTCCGGTGCGAGACGGAAGTGGCGATCACCACTGCTGATCTCGATCTCGGGTCCTGGTCGATAGCAGCCGGTCATGTGGCGGGTGTTGCGGCGAGTTGGCAGGGCTGGATCGGCGATCGAAAGCTGATCTCCTGCGATGTGCGCTGGCGCAAGGGTCGCACTCTCGAACCCGATTGGCGGGTCGAACATGGCTACATCGTGGAGGTCGAGGGAATGCCGATGGTGCGCTCGAAGCTTGAGGTCTACCCGCCGAAGGACTTCGTGGCTCACTCCTTCGCTGATTACATGGTGCTCGGCATGGTGATGACAGCGATGCCGGCGATCAACGCCATCGCATCGGTATGCGCGGCACAGCCCGGGATCGTGACCTATCTCGATCTGCCACTTCCGTCGCCAAGCGGCTGGGTGCGAGTCTGAGCGGGGGATTCACGCAACCCAGCACGCGAAGGAGCCGACCCGTTGGGCCGGCTCCCAGATGAAAGATCGGAGTTGATTCATCAGCGTGACCGATCTGCTTGATCGCGCTGGCGAAACTTCGAACTATTCGATGACCACCACGACATCACCGGCACCGACCGAATCGCCAGGGGCGACTTTGATCTCCTTCACCGTGCCTGCCTTCTCGGCGGCGATGTTGTTCTCCATCTTCATGGCCTCGAGCACGCAGACCGTGGCTCCAGCTTCGACTTCCTGGCCGACCTCCACGAGGATCTTGACGATGGTTCCCTGCATCGGCACAGTGACTGCACCCGAGCCGCCACCTGCTGCACCGGCACCGCCGGCCGAACCGCGTCGAGGCTTTGCGGCACCTGAAGTTGCGCCACCGGCAACCACGGCGCCGGCTTGGGACTGGGGTACGAACACCTTGACGGCGAATCGCTTGCCATTGACCTCGACATCGACGTCGCGCTGCACCTTGGGTTCAGCGTCGGCATCGGTGGAGATCGGGGTGGAGGTCACGCCGGTGAGGTCGAGGGTGTCCTCAACCCACTTGGTGGAGTGTGTCGCGGCCGAGAAGTCGGGGTGCTCGAGGATGGCGATATCGGCCGGGATTGTGGTGGCGATGCCCTCGATGCGGAACTCGCGCAGTGCTCGCAGTGTGCGGGCGATGGCGGTGGGACGATCCTCGCCCCAGCAGATCAGCTTGCCGACGAGGTTGTCGTAGTACTGGCTGACGGTGTCGCCCGACTCGTAGCCACCATCCCAGCGGGTGCCGAAACCAGCGGGAGGAACGAGCGTGCTGATATCACCGGGTGAGGGAAGGAACTTGCCCTCCGCCGGGTTCTCGGCATTGATGCGCACCTCGATGGCATGACCGGAAAGGGAGATGGACTCCTGGGTGAACGACAGGGGAAGGCCCGATGCGACCCGGATCTGTTCGGCCACGAGGTCGATGCCCGACACCATTTCGGTGACAGGGTGCTCGACCTGAAGGCGGGTGTTCATCTCAAGGAAGAAGAATTCGCCGTCCTGATAGAGGAACTCCACAGTGCCGGCGTTGTAATACCCGCAGGCTTTTGCGACCTTGACCGCGGCATCGCCCATGGCTTGGCGAACCTCTGCGGGGAACGCCGGTGCCGGGCTCTCTTCGATGAGCTTCTGGTGACGGCGCTGGGCCGAGCAGTCGCGCTCAGCAACCCACACACAGTTGCCGTGGGTGTCGCCGATGATCTGCATTTCGATGTGACGTGGCCAGGTGAGGTAGCGCTCGACGTAGCACTCGTCGCGGCCGAAACCCTTGAGCGCTTCGCTGCGGGCTGAATCAAATGCCTCGGCGGCCTCATCGGCGCTACGCACCACGCGCATGCCGCGCCCGCCGCCGCCGTATGCGGCCTTGATGGCGATTGGCCACCCGAACTCCTCACCGAACGCCACGACCTCGGACGCGTCGTTGAGAAACTCGGTGGTGCCGGGAACACCCGACACGCCTGCGGCTTGGGCGGCGATACGACTGGAGACCTTGTCGCCCATGACCTCAATGGCGCCGGGAGGCGGGCCGATGAAGGTGACGCCTCGCTCGGTGATGGCCCGGGCGAAGTCGGTGTTCTCCGAGAAGAAGCCGTAGCCGGGATGCACACCGTCGGCTCCACTGCGCTCGATGACATCGAGGATGACCTCGGTGTTGAGGTAGCTCTCGGCGGCGGTGGTTCCGCCAAGGGCGTAGGCCTCGTCGGCGAGTCGGACATGGAGTGAGTCGCGGTCGAGATCGGAGTACACGGCCACGGTGGCGATGCCCATCTCCTGGCATGCACGGATGACTCGGACTGCGATTTCGCCGCGATTGGCGATGAGGATCTTTTTGAGCACGCCCTATTGTGGCCGATGTGCAGGGGTCCTTCGCCACATCAGCCATTCCGGGCACGCGATTCACCGATATCCGGTGGGTTGCGGAGACCGGATCCACCAATGCCGACCTGCTGGAGCAGGCCCGATCCGGGGCTGCCGATGGCCTCGTTCTTGTGGCTGATCACCAGCATTCCGGCCGCGGACGGCTTGATCGCTCCTGGGTGGCACCCCCCGGATCCTCCCTGCTCGTCTCGGTGCTGCTGCGTGACCAACTCGATGCCACCACGGTGTTTCTGCTCCCGGCGGCAGTCGGTGTGGCATCGGTTGAGGCCTGCGCCGAGGTCGCTGGGGTCACCGCCGGGCTCAAGTGGCCGAACGATCTGGTGGCCTCCGCTGGGGAGCATGCTGATCGGAAGCTCTCCGGGGTGTTGGCCGAGAGCCTCGTTTCCGACGGCCGTATCGACGCTGTCGTCGTGGGGATGGGTCTCAACGTGAACTGGCCTCCGGTACTTCCCTCGGAACTTGCGAACTCAGCGACCGCACTCAATCTCCTCCTTGGCCGACCCATCGATCGTGAGCAGCTACTCATCGAATGGCTGCGAAGGTTCGACCATTGGCTGACTGTGCTCGCGGGACCTTCTGGCCCGAAGGTCCTTCTCGAGGCGTTACGAGTCCACTCCGCCACCATCGGTCGGGCAGTCCGGGTCGAGTTCAGCGATCACTCGGTCGAGGGCACCGCCACCTCGATCGACGACGAGGGACGCGTGCACGTCGTTCCGTTCGACGGTTCACCCGAACTCAGCGTCTCGGTCGGCGATGTTGTGCACCTACGACCGATCCTCTGAGCAGGTCGGAGTCGGATTCAGCGGGCTTCGGAAAGGACAGCGACTGCTCGCGCGGTGTGCGGTCCATTGATCGGGAATAGCCGCTGATCGACCACGGCGACCGGAAGGACGCCGGTGGTCGATGAGGTGATGAACACTTCATCGGCTCGGTCCAGATCCTCCGGACGGAGGTTCGATTCGGACGCCACGCCAGCGTCGAGGAGTACCTCGCGAATGATTCCGGGAAGGCATCCCGAGTCGAGCGAGGGCGTCAGGGCCTCGCCGTCGACGATGAGGAAGATCGATGCAGTCGCGCATTCGCTGAGCCGCCCGGTGCTGTCGCAGACGAGCGCGTTGTCGAAACCGGCGGCTGAAGCAGCGCGCAGCAGCGCGGCATTTTCTGACCAACTTGTCGACTTGATCCCGGTGATTGGCGAGCGCTCGTTTCGCACATGCTGGCTGAGAGTGATTCGTGTGGACGAAGGACTTGGCGCAAGGGCGGAGATTGAGACGATGCACAGTGGTGAACCTCCGCGGTGACGGGGGGAGTCGCCGGGCCCGGGAGTCACAGTGATGCGAACCCGGGCATCGTCGGTCGCGTGAGCGTCGATGAGTTCAGTGATGACCCGTTGGAGTTCGGCGTCGCTCGGGGTGTCTGCGATCAGGAGCAGGTTGAGTGCGTGGCGGAGGCGGCGGAGATGCCGGTCGAGGAATCGCGGCGTACCTCTGCGAACGGCAATGGTCTCGAAGCAACCATCGCCGAGGAGCAATCCATGATCGGTCGCTGGGACCATCGCCGCTTCCGCCTCGAGGATCGAACCGTTCATCCAGACGAGCGGCGCGGTCATTGCCGGGCCACCACACCATCGCTCGAGGCGATCGAGATCAGGTGCGCTGCCTTCAGTTCGGTCTCGGCCCACTCATCGGCTGCCGTGGAGTCCCAGGTGATTGCCCCGCCGGTGCCGAAGCACAGGTGGTCGTCCTCCACCCAGAAGGTACGGATCGCAACGTTGAGTTCACCGATGCATCGATCGGCATCGACCCAACCGACTGCACCGCAATACATCCCGCGAGAGACAGGTTCGAGTTCGGCGATGGTGTGCATGGCAGCGATCTTCGGCGCCCCGGTGATCGACCCGGCTGGAAAGGTCGCATCGAGCAGTTCGGCCCAGCCCATGTCGGGCCGCAGCGTTCCCTCAACCGTGCTGACCAGATGGGTGAGACCCGGATGATCCTCTGTGGTGAGCAGGGCGGGAACCTCGATGGATCCGGGTTCGCAGACCCTTCCCAGGTCGTTGCGAACGAGATCAACGATCATCACGTTCTCGGCCTGATCCTTGGAGGTGAACGGCACCCCCGGTGCGGTTGTGCCCTTGATCGGCGAGGACCGCACCGTCTGGCCGGATCGGGAGAGGAAGAGTTCGGGCGAGGCCGACGCGATGCGGATCCCCGGGAGTTCGATGGTTGCGGCGTAGGGGGCGGGGTTCGCTCGGGCAAGAGCAGCGCCGAGTGCAAGCATCGAAGCATCGGGTGGCAGCGGCGCGCTCATTCGTCTGGTGAGGTTGACCTGATACACATCGCCGTCGCCGATGAGAGAGCGGATGTGCTCGACCCTTTGCGCGAATCCGTCACGATCAAGCGAGGAGACCCACGCTGAGGGGGCTGGGCCCCGCCAGGGGGCGGCGGAACGGGGGATGCCGCTGGTGGGTCGACGCCGGCCGAATCTCGCGAAGTGTGGGTCGCCCTCGAACGGAGCGATCACCACCCACCAGCCCTCCGATTCGAGGACTGCGGGATCATCGGTGAGGTCCAGCAGTTCGGAGGCAACGATGCCGCCGACGACCGCGACCGGTTCGACCTCGGCCGAGGACTGGGAGTGGGAGTGGGAGTGGGGGACCATGACCACGATGGAGCGAAGCCTACGTGCGCATGGCCCCTACGTCGCCCGCTGCAGCGACGTTCGCTTCGCAGGGGCGGGGTTCCAGCTGGGCGGGTCGGTAGTAATGTTGCGAAGTGGCCCGACCGAGACGATCCTGGATGCAGCGATTCGTGTTGGCACTCAACATCGGTCTCGCAGTCACCTGCCTGATCGCCGCCGGGGGCATCGGCTGGGCGTACAAGCAAACCAGCGCACTCCCTCGGATCGACGTGAGCGCGTCGCTCAGTGCACCTGTCGCTCCGGGCGAAGCCGAGAACATCCTGCTCGTCGGCGTCGACGATGGATCGGGACTCGACAGCAACGATCCTGTCCTCACCGGGCGACCGGCAACCCTCAATACAGACACGATCATCATTTTGCGCGTCGACCCGAAGAACCAACAGGTCGCAATGGTGTCGCTGCCCCGCGATCTCTACGTGAATCTCGCTGGAGGCGGCAAGGGCCGCATCAATGAGGCACTGGCCCTCGGTGGTCCCCAGCGCCTGATCGAAACGATCAAGCAGGACTTCAACGTCCCGATCAATCACTACGCCATGGTGAACTTCGCAGGATTCCGGTCGGTGGTCTCTGCGGTGGGCGGGGTACCGATCTACTTCCAGTATCCATCCCGCGACCAATGGACCGGACTCTTCCAATACGACCCGGGTTGCGTGACCCTCGACGGCGAACAAGCGCTTGCCTTCGCAAGGTCGCGTCATTTTGAGATCCAACGCGCTCCCAACCGCTGGCAGGAGGACCCCTCGAGCGACTTCGGTCGGATCAAACGGCAGCAGCAATTCATCAAGGCCGCGCTGCGAAAGGCGGTGAGCAAGGGGGCCCGAAACCCGTTCGTGTTGCGCGACCTGCTGACATTCGCCCAGAAGAACGTCACGCTCGACACGGCCTTCTCGATCCAGAGCCTGGTCGACCTCGGCACTCAGTTCCGGTCATTCGATCCCGACGCGCTCGTGACCTTCACGCCGCCGGCTGACGGAGCCATGGTCGGTTCGATGAGCGTGGTGCTACTGCAGGAAAAAGAGGCGCAGCCGATGTTCGATATCTTCCGCGGTCTCGCTCCGATCGTGGATCCGACGATCCCGACCACGACGATCCCTGCTCCGCCCACATCCTCAACGGTGGCACCAGGGGGTGGTGGCAGTTCTTCCACAACCACCATGCCGAAGCCCAGCACCACCACCACGCTCGGCGACTACGTCCCCCAGACTCCACCGGGCGGCACCTGCCTCTGAGAGGCCTCTTCAGCACCATCGGCCGTGGGAGACTGGGCCCCTGATGGACGATCGACTCCGGGTGGCCGTCACCCTCGAGCAGTGCTGGCATCGAGTGCCCGGCGGCACCGCCAGATCCGCGCTCGAGTCCGTCGACGCACTCCTGGCTCATGGCCAGGTCGATCTCGTTGGCGTCAGCGCCCGCCATCGCAGTGACCCGGAGCCAGCGTGGAGAACCTCCCTCGAGGTGCGTTCGTTCCAACTGCCGCGAGTAGCGCTGTACGAGAGCTGGCATCGTTTGCGACGGCCGTCAGTCTCCCGACTCGTCGGCGGTGCCGATGTCATTCACGCCACCGGTATGGCGGTTCCGCCACCCACCACGGCGTTGGTGGTCACGGTGCACGATCTCGCCTTCATGCGTGACCCATCACACTTCAGTGCTCGTGGAGTTCGGTTCTTCCATCGAGCGATCGAACTGGCCCGACGCGATGCCACGCTGGTCATGTGCCCGTCGGAGGCCACGATCGCGGAATGTATCGACGCCGGTTTCGATTCTGATCGTCTTCGACTTGTGCCATGGAGCGTCGAGCCCATGGCTGTTGACCCCACCCAGATCTCCGCCGTCCGACGGTCTCTTCGCATCGATGGTCCAATGGTCCTGTGGGCCGGCACTATCGAACCGCGCAAGAACCTACCGGTGTTGCTCGATGCATTTCGGCAACTCGAGGACCAAACGGCAACACTCGTGCTGGCCGGACCGCAGGGCTGGAACGAGGACATCTCCGCCAAGCTCCATTCCCTCGGCGAACGCGTCAGGGTCGTCGGGTTCCTGCCGGCCGATGAACTCCGGGTCCTGCAGACCGCCGCCGATATCTTTTGCTTCCCGAGTCTTCAGGAGGGGTTCGGGCTACCGGCACTGGAGGCAATGGCTCAGGGCACTGCCGTTGTCACATCGGCGGGTACCGCCACAGCTGAGGTGGGGGGCGATGCCGCTGTTCTGATCGATCCGCTCGATTCAGCGGCCCTTGCCGTGGCACTTGACGCGCTCCTTGCTGATCCATCGACCCGCGCCGCTCTGGCTGCAGCAGGCCTCGAGCGATCGGTCTCGGCCTATTCGCGTCAAAGCCACGCCCTGGCCCTCGGATCGGTCTACTCCGAGGCGGCCGAGCGTTGGGGGCGATCTTCTTGAAACCCGCCGATGATCATTCAGCGATGATTCCCACGGGAGTCGGGCGTCGTCGACGCATCGGACTCAACCTCCTCTGGCTGGTTCCCGGTGAGGTTGGCGGCAGCGAGGAGTACACGGTCGGTTTGCTGCGGGCGTTCGCTGAGCTGGCCCCCGAGGACATCGACCTTGTCGTCTATGTCAACGGTCGGATGGCCAAGGAACATGGCGAGCTGCTCGAGCATTTCACCACTGTGGTCGCTCCTGTCAGTGGCACGTCGCGCCCGCTGAGAGTGTTCATCGAATCCAGTTGGCTGGCGCTGCGCGCGCGGCGCGATCGGGTCGAGTTCGTCCATCACGGTGGCGGCACCATGCCCGCGGTTCGATCTCGACCAGGGCTGGTCACGCTGCACGATCTGCAACCGATCACGCACCCCGAACGTTTCGGGTTCATCAAGCGCAGCTACATCAAACTCGTCGCTCCGCGTTCGCTTCGTCGGGCAACACGCGTCGTATGTCTGTCCCAGTTCACCGCCACTGATGCGGAGCGGATCGCCGGTGTTGATCCTTCGCGAATCGCCATCGTTGCGAGCGGCGTTGATCCCGTTGGTCCATCTGATTCCGGAGCCACTGCTGACGACGACGCAGTGCTGGAGCGGTTCGGTGTCACGTCATCTGGTTTCATCCTGTACCCAGCAATCACCTACGAGCACAAGAACCATCGAACTCTTGTCGATGCATTCGCCCGTCTGGTGGCCGTTCACCCGGAACTCCGGCTGGTGCTCACCGGTGGTGTCGGTGGCGCCGAAAACGATCTGCGGACTCAGATCGAGTCGCTCGGTCTTGATGATGTCGTCGTTCGTCCCGGACGCGTGGCTGCATCCGATCTCGACACGCTCTATCGACGGGCGTTGCTGATGGCATTCCCTTCGAGCTACGAGGGATTCGGACTTCCGCTGCTGGAATCGATGGTGCGTGGCTGTCCGGGAGTGGTGAGTTCTGTGGGTGGTCTTCCCGAGGTGGGAGGTACGGCAGTCGATCTGGTGGATCCGTTCGACATCGATGGCTGGGTGGTCGCCATGGACCGGGTGATCATCGACCACGAGCATCGCGCTGCGATGGTCGCCAAGGGCCTAGAACAGTGCGGTCAATTCCAGTGGTCGAATTCGGCCTCTGCCCTGGCGAAGCTCTATCGAGGGCTTCCCCGAACCACGGTCGCTGCGCCATGAACCTCGTCGTCCTCTGCCCGCACTTCGAACCCGATATCGCGCCCACCGGCACGGTGATCACCCGCATCGCCCATGAATTGATCGATCGCGGACATCGACTCCACATTGTCACCGCTCTCCCGTGGTATCAGCGTCACGCCATCGAGCCCGGCTGGGAGGGGCGACTCGTGCGCACGGAGCGCACTGAATGGGGAGTGATCAGTCGGGTCAACCCATTCCCGACCGAGAAGAGCAACATTCCTGCTCGGGCAGTCGCGTTCGGCGGATTCACCGCGTTAGCCACGGCAGTCGGACTCGCCACTTCGATCCATCCCGACGGAGTGCTTGCGATGTCCCCACCGCTCACGCTCGGTCCGGCGGGCGCTGTTGTGGGCATGGGACGGCGGGTGCCTTTGGTGTTCAACATCCAAGATGTGTTCCCTGATGTCGCGGTTGAACTCGGACTGCTCACCGGCAAACGGGCTATTGGCGCCGCGCAATGGCTCGAGCGCCAGAGCTATCGACGCTCCGATGCGGTCACCGTGCTCTCCGAGGACCTCGCCGACAACGTGCGGAACAAGATCACCAGGGGACTCCAAGGAGTGAAAGCGGCTCGCCAGGCCGAGAAGGTTCGGGTGATCCCGAACTTCGTCGACACGGCCCATATCGTGCCTTCGGAGCGAGAGAACTCGTATCGGGCCGAACACGGACTCAGCGGTCGGCCTGTGGTGATGTACGCCGGAAACGTCGGTCTTTCACAGTCGCTCGACCTTGTGATCGCCGCTGCGCGAGCCTTTCTCGAAACCCGACCGGAGGTCATGTTCGTGATCAACGGCGGCGGCGCCGCTCGTCCCGGCCTTGAGGAGCAGGGGGCGAACCTGCCGAACCTGCGCTTCGTCGATATGGCGCCGATCGAACGGCTTCCGGAAGTTCTGGCCGCCGCCGACCTCCACGTCGTCCCTCTGCGCACAGGGTTGGCCCGCTCCAGTGTGCCCTCGAAGATGTATTCGATCCTCGCGGCCGGCCGACCCATCGTCGCCAGCGTCGATGAGGGCACTGAAGTGGCCCGCACGGTCGAGCAGGCCGGCGCCGGGATCGCGGTTCCCCCCGACGATCCGGTGGCGTTCATCGCCGCTCTCGAACGTCTGCTCGATGATCCGGCCGCAAGGATCACGATGGGGGAGTCCGCCCGCCGTTTTGTGGTGGATTGGGCATCACCAGCAGCAGTCGCAGCGGCCTATGAAGAGCTCTTTGGTGAACTGATCGACCGCTGATCCGGACAGCCCCGACTCGGCCGCTACGCTGTCGGAACTATGGGTAAATCGTCCTCAGCCAAGAAGGTCGCACGAGCCGCTCGAGCCGGTGGAGCCACCTCCCAGGGCAAGAAGCGCAATCTCCTGTTCCCGGTTTCGATCGCTGCCGTCGTCATCGTCGGCGTGTTGGTCGTGGGGCTCGCCCGCAGCACGAATTCAAAGGCCGCGGCGGAGACTCCGGCAGTTGGCGAACACATCCACGCCGCCTATGGCATCTATGTGTGCGACAAGTTCCTCGATCCGTTGACCGACCCGGGCGGCGACACCTTGGGTATCCACACCCACGGTGATGGCATCGTTCACATCCACCCGTTCGGCGGTGCTGCGGCTGGCAAGAACGCCACGATGTCAACCTGGGGTAAGACCGATGGTCTGGAGTTCTCCAAGACTGGTTTCACGGTCAACGGCACCACCTATGACGACGGCTATGACTGCAATGGCCAACCGGCAACGGTGAAGATGTATGTCTGGAACGCCGACGACACCTCGGCTGCACCGCAGATCGTCAATGCCTCCGACATCGGTGGCTTCCGGTTCAAGACCGACCGACTTGCACTCACTCTGGCAGTGGTTCCTGAAGGCGCCGATGTTCCGCCGCCGACCAGCATCCCGACCCTCGACAACCTGAGCGATGTCGCCGGTGCCACCACCACGACGTCGCTGGTTGGTTCTGCCACCGTCACCCCTGGTGTCACTACGGAACCGGCAACAACCGACACGAGCGCCCCGGCAACCACGGTCCCTGCTCCGTGAGAGCTGTCGTCCTGGTCGGGGGCTTCGGCACCCGACTCCGTCCGCTGACGTCCACAATGCCGAAGCAGATGCTTCCCGTGGTCGACCGGCCGATGATCGAACGAGTTGTGCAAACGCTCGGAAACCACGGGGTCACCGAGGCAGTGCTGTCGCTCGGCTACCGCCCCGACGGGTTCATCGAGGCCTACCCCGACGGCACGTGTGCCGGTGTGAAACTCACGTACGCGGTAGAGCCCGAGCCCCTCGACACCGCCGGAGCGGTGCGGTTCGCCGCCCGGGCAGCCGATATCGACGACACATTCATCGTCGTCAATGGTGATGTGCTCACCGACCTCGACGTCACTGCACTCTGGAACTTCCATCGTGGCCATGGCGGCGATGGAACCATCGCTCTCACTCCGGTCGACGATCCTTCCCGGTTCGGCGTCGTGCCGATCGATTCCGAGGGAAGAGTCATTGAATTCGTTGAGAAGCCTCCGGCTGGTACCGCTCCCACGAACTGGGTGAATGCGGGAACCTATGTGCTCGAACCTTCTGTTCTCGATCGGATCGACGACGGCCGGAGAGTGTCGATCGAGCGGGAGACCTTCCCCGCTCTGGCGGCTGCTCGGTCCCTCTATGCCGTCCAGAGTTCGTCGTACTGGCTCGATGCCGGTACCCCCGCCTCATACCTCCAGGCCCAGCTCGACATCATCGATGGCCTCCGCGGAGTGGTCGAGGCTGCCATCCATCCCGGAGCCTCGCTGCACTCCGAGGCGCACGTCGACCATTCGGTGGTGATGGCCGGTGCGACTGTCGAGGCGGGAGCAACCCTTCGGAACTCCGTGGTGCTGCCGGGCGCACGAATCGGTTCGGGAACCACGATCGTTGATTCCATCGTTGGTAGCCGAGCCATGGTGGGAGCCGGCTGCTCTCTCGATCAGCTCACGGTTGTTGGCCATGAGGTCGACCTGGCTCCCGGAACCATACTCACCGCTGCTCGTATTCCTCAGGAGGACTGAACCATGCAGGTCGTCGTCACCGGCGGAGCTGGATTCATCGGCTCAACGCTCGTCGATCGGCTTCTCGCCGACGGTCATCGCGTGGCAGTCATCGACAATCTCGCCAGCGGCAATCTCGCGAACCTCGAAAGTGCAAGAACTGGATTCGGCGCTGCTCTCCAGTTCCATGAGCTCGACGTCCGCGACGCAGCGCTTCCCGAACTCATGGCCACCATCGCACCCGAGGTTGTCTTCCACCTCGCGGCACAGGCCGACGTCAGGGTTTCCGTTGCCCGTCCGCTCTTCGATGCCGAGGTCAATGTCCTCGGTGGTCTCAACGTGATCGAATCCGCTCGTCTCGCCGGCGCCCGCAAAGTTGTCGTGGCCTCCAGTGGCGGCACGATCTACGGCGAACCGGCGCCGGAGGCCCTGCCTGTCGACGAGAGTCATCCCCAGCATCCGGTGTCGCCCTATGGCGTGGCCAAGAAGGTCACCGACGACTATTTGTTCGCGTTCGGTGTGCTGCACGGACTCGACCACGCGTCCATGGCGTTGGCCAATGTGTACGGCCCTCGCCAGGACCCCCACGGCGAAGCAGGTGTCGTGGCCATCTTCGCTGGCCGACTCCTTGCCGGCGATCCCTGCACCGTGTTCGGTAGCGGTGATCAGACCCGCGATTTCGTGTTCGTTGACGATGTCGTCGATGCGTTCTGCCGCGCGGCCGAGTCCGGTTCCGGTGTGTACAACATCGGCACCGGGGTCGAGACTTCAGTCAACGAGCTCTACGCCGCAATGGCGCACGCTGCAGGCGTCTCCGAATCTGCGGTGCATGCCGAAGCCCGGGTCGGAGAACTCTCGCGATCCTCGCTCAATCCCGGCCGTGCTGTTGCCGAGCTCGGATGGGCGCCGCGCACTTCGCTCGCCGATGGAAGTGCCGCGGTGCTCGACTGGTTCCGCTCCCGCAGCTGAGCCAGCTCTGCAACGGCTGAACCTGCGCTCAGCGAAAGAGATCCTCTGAGGGCCGTCGAACAACTTCGTCGTGCACACTTCCGTTTCGCAGCCATGAGGGTTCCACGCCGCGAACCACCGCCACGGGGATACCGGTTGACTTGCCCATGACGAGTTCGGCGGCAGCGGCCAATTCGTCGACGACCGCAACCTCGGTGACCTGCATCTCGCGACCCAGCGCGTCCGGCGTTCCTCGGAGGTCGACCACGCCGGCGACACCAGCGCATCCGATGGCAACGTCGGTGACCCCGCGCCGCCATGGTCGCCCGAAAGTGTCTGAAATGATCACGCCCACCTCGACGCCAGCGCGGTGACGCAGGCCATCTCGGATACGGCGCGCCGAACGGTCGGAATCGATGGGAAGCAGGGCCGCCCATCCGCGCTCCACGTTGGACAGGTCGATGCCAGCGTTGGCACAGACAAATCCATGTGTGGTTTCGCTGATGATCAGCTCACCTCGACGACGCAGAATGCGCACCGATTCCTGCTCAACAAGCGGCTTGTGACTCAGCGGATCGTTGGGGTCGATGGCGACGAGGCGATTCTCGGCTTTCGAGACGATCTTCTGGGTGACCACCACGACATCGCCATCGTGCAGCGCCGTGTCGTCTCCTGAAGCAGCAGCGGCGGCGATTATGTCGGCGAGGTTGGTGCCACCAGCGATTTCGCCGATGCCCTCGATCCCGAAGATACTGAGGCGGCTCATCGCTGTGCTCCAAGGACGACCCGGGCGAGTTCGGCCGACCGCTCCGGGGTGCTCATGATGGTCGGCGCGACAATGCAGTGCATGCCTTCTGCTTCGACCGCTGCTGCCGAAGCAGCGTCTGCTTCGTCGACCACCAAGGTGGCGGCGATGTCGCGGTAGAGGCGGGCAACCCCGACCACGCTCGGCTCATGACCCAACTCGAGCATGAGACGATCGGCGGGACCTTTGAGCGCGGCTCCGGCAACGATGGGGGAGACAGCGACAACCTGCTCGCGTCGGGCGATGACAGCGTCGCGAACCCCGGGGACGGCGAGAAGCGGGGCGATCGAGACCAACGGATTCGACGGTGCCAGCACGATGGTTTCAGCGGTGGCGATGGCATCGAGCACTCCCGGCGACGGCATGGTGTGCGCAGCGCCGTCGAATCGCACTGCGGAGACCGGAACGCCGTGATGACGTTGGACGAAGTACTCCTGAAAACTGATCTCCGACCCGGCCTTGAGCCCGGGAGAGCCCGGGGAATCCGGATCGTCCTCGGCAAGTGTGACCATGGTTCGCAATCGGTCGCAGGTCACGGGGATGAGGCGCACATCGAGGCCCCAGGCCCGAGTGATCTCGGCGGTGACCTCGACCAGATCAGCTCCCTCGCTCAGGCGCTGGGTGCGGAACATATGGGTTCCGAGATCGCGATCACCCAACCCGAACCAGCTCACGCCGCCGTACTGCTCGAGCATCGCTCTGGCCTGCCAACTCTCGTCGACGAGCCCCCATCCGGTGTCAGGGTTAATTGCGCCGGCGAGCGTGTAGGTGACGGTGTCGAGATCGGGAGAGATCCGAAGTCCGTGCAGTTCGAGATCGTCACCGACGTTGACGATGGCCGTGAGTTCGTCGTGGGGGACGACCTGCATGAGGCCGGCGAGCATTCGTGCGGCACCGACTCCGCCGGCAAGTGTGAGGATCACAGTTCAGGCGAGGTCGCGCTGGAGACGTTGGACGTTCTCGAGATCGGCATCCACCATCATTGTCACGAGCTCATGAAAGCTTGTTCGCGGACTCCAGCCGAGGATCTCTGCTGCTCTGGTGCCATCGCCAACAAGGAGGTCAACCTCGGCCGGTCGGAAATATCGCTCATCGATCACCACATGGTCCTGCCAGTTGAGGTCCGCATGGCCGAACGCAACCTCGCAGAACTCGCGGACCGAATGGGTTTCGCCCGTGGCAACAACGAAGTCGTTCGGGATGTCCTGCTGGAGCATCCGCCACATGGCGTCGACATAATCGCCAGCGAATCCCCAATCACGCTGCGCATCGAGATTTCCGAGCCGAACCTCACGATCGAGGCCCAGTTTGATCCGGGCGACTGCATTGGCGATCTTGCGGGTGACGAATTCGAGGCCGCGTCGCGGGCTCTCGTGGTTGAAGAGGATCCCCGAGGTGGCGTGCAGGTTGTAGCTCTCGCGGTAGTTCACTGTGATCCAGTGGGCGTAGAGCTTCGCCACGCCGTATGGGCTGCGCGGATAGAACGGGGTGAGCTCGCGCTGGGGGACTTCGACGACCTTGCCGAACATCTCGCTCGAGCTGGCTTGATAGAAACGCACGTCTTGGTCGACGAGGCGGATTGCATCGAGGAGGCGGGTCACGCCAAGTGCCGTGGTTTCGCCGGTGAGAACCGGCTGTTTGAAAGAGGTCTGCACGAATGACTGGGCGGCGAGGTTGTAGACCTCTTCGGGTCGGGTCTCGCGAAGGACCTCGATCATCGACGCCTCGTCGAGGAGATCGCCGGACACGAGTTCGATGTCGTTCTGGAGATGGCCGATCCGCTCGAAGTTCACGGTAGAACTGCGGCGCACCATGCCGCTCACGTGATAGCCCTTTTCAAGCAGGAGTTCCGCCAGATAGGAACCGTCCTGGCCGGTGATTCCAGTGATGAGGGCACGCTTGGTCATGTCTTCTCCGACGGAGGGGCCGCAACGCCGGCCGAGTTCTTGGTGATTCTAGGTTTCAGGGGTGCAGCGGCTGAGAATCGGTGTCAGGCAAGCAGTCGGCGGCGATCATCAAGCACATCAGCCAAGGTGGTCTCGATGGATATTTCGGGAACCCAACCAGTGGTTTGCCTGATCCGGGTGGGATCTCCCAGCAGCACCGGGGTCTCGACCGGACGTTGCAGGTCCGGGTCGGCCTCGAGCTGCATGGGCACGTTCGCCATCCCAACGAGTAACTCGGCGAGTTCGGCGATTGCGAGGTCACGTCCGGAGCAGACGTTGTAGGCCTCGCCGGGCTCGCCGTGCTCAATCAGAAGTCGGTATGCCCGCACCACATCACGGACATCGGTGATGTCGCGCCTGGGGGTGAGGTTTCCCACAGGTACGGCACTCACTCCGTCGCGTTCATTGCGGGCGATCCGATCAGCGATTCCCGGTGCGACGAAGTTCGTGCTCTGTCCGGGGCCGAGATGATTGAAGGCGCGGACGCGAAGGACCTCAAGACCGAAACCCAGCCAGGCCTGGAGAGCCAGTTGGTCTGCGGCGATCTTGCTCGCCGCGTAGGGAGTGACCGGACGAAATGGGGTTTCTTCATTGATCGGGAGATCCGCTGGATCAACCCTGCCGTAGACGTCAGCGCTGCTGACTGCGAGCACCCGTGGGGAGCCGTGCGCGATGCACGCCTGGAGCAGATTCAACGTTCCAGTGGCATTGACCTCGAAACACTCGCGCGGCGCATTCCACGAAGCGCCGATATCGCTCCAGCCGGCGAGGTGGTACACGACATCGGGCCGGACCTCGGCCAGCAATGCATCGAGCGCAGCCGGGTCGAGTAGATCGGGTCCGGCAGGACGGTCGACGCCGATCACAGTGTCGCCGCATGCCGTGAGGTGACGGGACAGATGCCTCCCGACGAAGCCATCGGCGCCGGTGATCAGAGCCTTCATGGGTCGTGCCATCCTCGGGGTCCGGTGGTGCTCGGTCGGTGCGACGACCGGGTGGCAAGTGTAGGACACGTCGGTCCTGCCAATGCGGTGTTCGGTGGTCGGGAGTGATTAGCGCGCGACGTCGGCGTAGAGATCGACCAGTGCCTCGACTGATCGTCCCCAGTCGAACTGGGCGAGCCGTTTCTCGCCCAGTCGGGTCCGATGTGCTGCGGTGCTGGGATCCCGGAGTACCTCATCAATGGCTGAAGCGAGACTCTCCGGGTTCCCCGGTTCGGCCCACCCGGCACTCTCGGCAAGAACTTCGGGCAGGGCTCCGACCCTCGTGGCTACGACCGCGGTTCCGAGCGCCAGTGCCTCGAGCGGCGGCAGCCCGAAACCTTCGTAGACCGATGGGTAGATGAATGCTGATGCGCCAGCAAGCAACTGGTCGCGCCGTAGGTTGTCGATCCAGCCTGTCCGATGGATGCGGGAGCGATTCGGAGATGATCCGATCGCAGCACCTACCGCATCGGCCCCCCAACCATCAGGGCCGGCGATGACCAGCGAGAGTTGCGGATGGGAAGGCGCGAGGAGATCGAATGCGGCGATCAGTCCGGGAACGTCCTTTCGCGGCTCGATGGTGCCGAGCGAGAGCAGGTAATCGTCACCGCCGACGAGTGATCGTCCGGCATCGGCGAGCCGATCGCGTTCCTCTGCGGGGCGGATGGTCGGTGCCCCGTTGTGGACGACTCTCACGCGGTTCGGATCGATACTGAATATGTCGATGACCTCGTCGGCGACGAATTGGGACACGGTGTGTACCCACGCCCCCCGGGCGATCGCCCGGCGTAGCAACGTGGGTATCTGGAGAGTGTCGGCTGTGCAGAGCTGGGGGAAACGGATACAGGTCAGATCGTGAACGGTGACGACCTCCGCGCCGACCCGACTGGGGGGCACCACGAAGTTCGGGCCGTGCACGACGTCGATAGGTCCGGTCCAGTTCTCGATGGCAGGATGGTCGGAACGGCTCCATGCTGCTCGCAGTGGTCGTGCCGCCATCGGGTGCCCCACCACATCGACCTCACTTGGCAGCAGTGAACGCAGCGAGCGGGCTCCTCGCGCTGAGACGGCGAATGCCACAACCTCGATCCCGGGGCGCGTGAGCCGGGTGAGTAGCTGTTCGGTACAGACCCCGATGCCGGTCCGGCGGCCCAACAGTGGGGTCGCATCGATGGCGACGCGCACGGTCAGCGGCAGTCGCGCAGTTGCCGCAGGGAACGTCGGATCAGGTCAACTGGGTCGGTGCCCGACGAATCGGTCTCGTTGTCACGACGAGCGGAGAAGGCACGTTCGATGGAGCGGCGCTGGACCTGGGCCTTCTGGAAGGCGAGTACCCCGAGTCCGATGGTGATGTGGGCAAGGTCGCGCGATGCCGCGGTGAGATCATCGAAGGTATCTGCAGCCATTCGATCAGCGTAGACGGGGTGGCCGAGAAACGTCGTTACGAGGACTAGCCTCGGTGACCGTCGTGACTGCTGAAGAACCTGCCACCGAACCCGTTGGCCCCGAGCCCACCGGCGTCCCCGACGGAGGTGCTGATCAGGCCGTCGATGAACAGGTAGCTCCGGCCGTCGTGGTCGTGATGGTCACCCATGACCCCGGATGGTGGTTCGAGGAGACCCTCGCCAGCATCGATGCCCAGGATTATCCGAACGTCTCTGTGCTCCTCATCGATGCAGCCAGTTCCGATCCGGCGACTCTCCGGGATCGAGTTGCCGCTGTTCTGCCCGCAGCGCATCTGAGGAGGCTCGATTCCAATCCGGGGTTCGCCACCGCCGCCAACGAGGCCCTCGTCGCGGTTCAGGGCGCATCGTTCCTCCTGCTGTGTCACGACGATGTCCGACTCGAACCGGGTGTCGTCCGCATACTTGTCGAGGAGGCCTATCGATCGAACGCCGGCATCGTCGGCCCCAAGGTCGTTGAATGGTCCGACCCAACCCGATTGCTTTCGGTGGGCATGGGTGCCGATCGGTACGGACAGGCGGCCCCGTATGTGGAGCGCGGTGATCTCGACCAGGAGCAGTTCGATTCGGTGCGTGACGTGTTCTACGTGCAGGGCGCGGTCACTCTGGTTCGGGCCGACCTCTTCGAAGCGCTGGGAGGTTTCGACGCCGAGATCACATTCCATGGCGAGGACCTCGACCTTGGTTGGCGAGCTCACGTCGCCGGCGCCCGGGTCATCGCTGCTCCCGATGCGCGAGTCGCTCATCTCGAAGCACTGGGCGAGCGTCGCCCTGTGGACGATCGACGCCGACTGCAGGCCCGACATCGACTGCGGGTTCGAACTGTCGCATCGTCGCTGCCCACCCGGATTCGTACAACCCCGATGGCCGCGTTGTATTCGATGCTCGAGGTGCTGCAGTCGTTGCTGTTTGGCAGGTTCCGTCACGCTCGCGACATCACGTCAGCGTGGGCGTGGAACTTCTCCCATGCCAGTAGCGCCCGACGTATCCGCGTGCGTTTGCGAGGTGTCCGTCAGGTGGATGACGGTGAGGTTCGAGCGTTCCAACGCCGCGGGAATCTTCGCCTTGCAGCGTTCCTGCGAGCGCAATTCGGGCGCTCCGACGGCGACGACGCGCAATGGGACTTCGTCTCGAACCTTCGTGCCACCAGGGGAACACTCACCATTACCGCATGGATCCTCATCGTCGTCTACCTCCTCATCGGGAGTCGTGAATTGCTGTTCGGAACGATTCCCGCGATCGGCGCCATGCCGCGCATGTTGGGCGTCGGGCAGATGTTTTCGCGCTGGGTGAGCGGGTATCAGAGCATCGGATTGGGTTCGACGGCAGCGTCGCCCACCGGATTCGGACTGTTCGCATTGTTCGGGACACTGCTGCTCGGAGCGGTCGGGCTACTTCGCCATGTGCTTATTCTCGGCATGCTTCCTCTCGGCGTCATCGCAATGTGGAGGCTCACTCGACCCATCGGCTCGCGCCGGGCGAGGGTCGTGGCTACCGCTGCATATCTGATGATTCCGATCGCGGGGTCTTCGCTCGCTCACGGGGACTGGGCTGGTCTCGTGACCTTCGCCGCGATGCCGGTGGTGCTGTCACAACTGTTCGGTGCCTCGGGCCTCACGCCGTTCGGATCAATCGGTGGTGCAGCGGGCCCGGGCGTGCATCGACGTCCGCTCACCCATCGGATCGCAGCAATTGCGATCATCTCCGCTCTGACCGCCACGATCGCGCCAGCATTCCTCATTGTCGTTGTTGCCTCATCCATCGTTCTTGTTCTCGGTGGTCTCCTTGCTGGGCA
>WLCQ01000026.1 GCA_009705225.1 Actinomycetota bacterium
GGTGTGATCGATGCGGTCGCTCCTGATGGTCCGATCGCTGACGTGAGCGTCACGTTCGTCGCTACACCGGTCGGAGCAATCGCTGGTGAGGTCGCCCGTTCGCTCACCGAGACCACTGGCCTCGTGACCGATGCGGGGAGCGTCAAGTCCTCGATGGTCGACCTGATGAGCGACGCTCGCTTCATCGGCGGTCACCCCATGGCCGGCAGCGAGCTAGAGGGTGTTGCGGGTGCACGTGCTGATCTCTTCGAGGGACGCACATGGGTGCTCACACCGGTGGCCACCACCGATAACGACGCATTGGCTCGTATTCGAGCGGTGGTGTCGTCTTTCGGAGCCGAGACAGTGTTCCTGCCACCCGACGCGCACGATTCCATGGTGGCGGTGGTGTCTCACGTTCCACATCTCACTGCAGCAAGCCTGATGGGCCTCGCTGCGTCAGCATCGGATGAGCATCGAGGGCTGCTCCGGCTCGCCGCCGGCGGTTTCCGGGACATGACCCGCATCGCGGCAGGATCGCCAGCGATCTGGCCCGATATCTGTTCGGAGAACTCGGTCGCGATCACTGCGGAACTCGATGCCTTGATCGATGCACTTTCCGTTCTTCGAACAATCATTGCGACTGATGATCGAGAGCGGCTTCTCGCGATCCTCGAGAGGGCTCGTGTTGCCAGAGTTGCTCTGCCGGCTCGGTTCGCCACCGCCGATGAACTCTCCGAGATCAGGGTTCCGATCCCCGATGAGAAGGGGGCGCTGGCTCGAATCACAACCCTGGCGGCACAACTCGACGTCAGCATCGTCGACATCGAGATCGCCCACTCGCTCGAGGGTGACGACGGTGTCCTCATCTTGCTGGTCGAGGAGGAGAACGGTTCACGATTACTGGAGGGACTCGTCGGGTCCGGTTATCGACCCAGTCTGCGGCCTCTCGAAGGCGGCGCTCGAAGCTCATGAATCGGCCGGTGGCACTTCCAGATCCGTATCCAATCGAACCGATCTCGACTCCGTTGAACGCCGTTGTGTCCATCCCCGGTTCAAAGAGCATCACGAACAGGGCTCTCCTCTGTGCTGCTCTTGCTCATGGATCAACACATCTGAGCGGCGTGCTCTTTGCCGATGACACCGAGGCGATGCTTGGGTGCATCAGCGCGCTTGGCGCGCAGGTGGATGTTGATCGCGAAAATTGCTCCGTCCAGATCACCGGTATGGGTGGTCAGCTGCATCCGGATTCCGAGGGCCTGCTCAATGCTGTGCAGTCCGGGACCACGGCCAGGTTCATCGCCGCTGCGATGATGCTGTCGCGCCGTGATCTGATTCTTGATGCATCTCCGCAGATGCGTGCGAGACCGATGGCAACTGCTTTCGACGCCCTTCGCAGTCTGGGCGCAATAGTGGACGAAACGGATCTCCCGGGTTTCCTCCCGGCTCGCATCCGTGGAACAGCCCACTCGGCGCAACCCTCAGTACGACTCGCTGGGGACATCTCGAGTCAGTTCATCTCGGGACTGCTTCTCGTGGCACCGTGTCTCGAGTTTGGCCTGCGTCTCGAACTCACAACGGTTGCCGTGTCAGCCCCGTATTTGGCTATGACCGTATCCGTGATGCGTTCATTCGGCGCCGTTGTGCAGGACCTGGGCGACGGTGCCTATGTCGTCGAACCAGGTGGATATACCGGGCTCGAGTACGCAGTAGAGCCCGACGCTTCTGCGGCGTCGTATTTCTTTGCTGCCGCCGTTATCTGCGGTGGTTCGGTCCGTATCGATGGTCTCGGATCAAACTCGATACAGGGCGATATTGGTTTTGTCGAGGTGCTTTCCCAGATGGGTGCAATGGTGCAGGTGTCACCGGAGTCGATCACGGTGGTCGGCGGACCGGTCAGCGGAGTCCGAGCCGATTTCCGCGATATCTCTGACACTGCCCAGACCATCGCGGCGGTTGCGGTTTTCGCCGACGGACCAACGGTGATTTCCGGCATTGGCTTCATTCGGGCGAAGGAGACCAACCGGATAGCTGCAGTCGTCAGCGAACTCCGGCGTTGTGGCGTGAACGCCAATGAGTTGGACGACGGATTCGAGATCCATCCGGGTCCGCTTCGTCCTGCAGTGGTTCAGACCTATGACGATCACCGGATGGCCATGAGCTTCGCTCTCATCGGTCTAGGTTCGGCAGGTATACAGATCGCTGACCCGTCCTGTGTGTCCAAAACCTTCCCCGATTTCTTCGAGGTTCTCGAATCGATCCGTCCGGAGCTCCCATGATTGAAGAACCGCAGATCATCGCTATTGACGGCCCGGCCGGATCGGGGAAATCCACGGTCGCGAAGGCGGTTTCAGCCAGAGTCGGCATCCCGTACCTCGATACGGGAGCGATGTATCGATCTGTTGCGTTTGCCGCGCTTCGATCTGGAGTCGACCCCGACGATGCCGAGCAGGTTTCGAACCTCGCTCGGGACATGATTCTCGTCATGCGACCGGATGGCGCCGTGATCGTCGATGGCGCCGACGCCACGATCGAGATCCGTGGCCCGGAGGTCACCCGAGCGGTGAGCAGTGTGGCGGCGAACCCCGCAGTGCGAAACGAAATGCGTTCCCGCCAGCGAGAGTGGGCTAGGGAGCACGGCGGTGGCGTCATGGAGGGACGCGACATCGGCACCGTGGTCTTCCCCGACGCGCGGCTCAAGGTGTACCTCGATGCGTCACCAGAGATCCGAGCTGCCCGCCGATCCAAGGAGGTCGCCGACCTCTCCTATGAGTCAGTGGCTTCGGATCTCGCTCGTCGCGACGCCCTTGATCAGAATCGAACGCACGATCCGCTCACGGTTTCGCCGGACGCATGTGTGATCGATACGAGCCATCTCGGCGTTGATGAGATCGTCGACAGGATTCTGGAACTGCTGTCGTGACCCGGGAGGAGCTTCACGTCCCGGCCGGACACGAAAAGGGTGAGGTGATGAGTTGGTCGCAGAACCTGCTCTATAGCTTCGTCCGGGGCGCCATTCACCTGTATCTACTGGCCTGGCATCGGCTCGAGATCATTGGAATTGAGAACCTGCCGGACAAGGGTGCATACATCGTCTCACCGATCCACCGCTCGAATCTGGACTCTCTTGTCATCTCCGCCGTCACCCGTCGACGCATGCGATACATGGGAAAGGAATCGCTCTGGTCTACCCGGCCCACGGGCTGGTTCTTCTCGGCCATGGGTGGATTTCCGGTTCAGCGGGGCTCAGCCGATCGAGAGGCACTCCGAGCAGCTCTCACGGTTGTTTCGCGTGGGGAGCCCTTGGTCATGTTCCCTGAGGGGACACGGCAGAGTGGTCCGGTGCTCACCGAGTACTTCGACGGCCCGGCCTATGTGTCGTGTCGCAGCGGAACCCCGATCATCCCGGTTGGTCTCGGTGGCACTGAGGCTGCGATGACGAAGGGTTCGAAGATGATCCGGCCGGTGAAGATCACCATCGTGGTGGGTGAGCCACTGCACCCCGCATCGACCACCGATGGAGGCAGAGTTCCGCGTCGTGCGATCAAAGAGCAGAGCGCTCGGCTCGGTGCATCCATCCAAGGGCTCTTCGATGAAGCTCAGATGCGCGCAGGGCGGCCGAATCCTCCTCGATGGTCGAGCGAAGAACGTTCCGCTGAGGTTTCACCAGTGAATGACGCTCAGGAACCCGAGACTCGACAGGATTCGTAGACCCTGCGGTTCACCCTGCCGGTCGGCTTGGGCCAAGATATGGCCATGACACTTCTGGGGGAACACGGAACCGACCTGATTGATTCGATGGCGGCCATCGTCACTGCCGAAGCGGCTGCTTGTGAATCATCGCGGACGATGACAGCAGCAGTCGTGGACGCCATGTGGGATGGCGGTCTCATGCGGTACATGAATCCTGCGGCGGCAGGTGGGGTTGAGCCCACATTCGCCGAAATGCTCGAGATGTGGCAGCGCATGGCCTGGCTCGATGGTTCTTTCGGCTGGATCGGAATCGCAAATCTTCCGTCGGCTGCTGCTGTTGCCGCGTACCTTCCTCAAGAGGGATTCAACGAGGTATTCGGCGGTGAGGAGCGGGTCACCCTTGGAGGTCAGTTCGCTCCCAATGGTCAGGGCATCAAGGTCGAAGGGGGATACACGGTTTCCGGATCCTGGAACTTCGGTTCGGGTACCGGTCACTCTGCATTCGTCTGCGCGGGATTCCTTCCCCTCATCGATGGAAACTTCTGTTTCGATGAGAACGGCGAGGTCATGCTGATGGCGGCAGTGATTCCTCGAGATGAGATCACATTCACCGATGGTTGGCATGTGCAGGGTCTTCGGGGCACAGGCTCGTACGACTACAACGTCTCGGAACTGTTCGTTCCCGAGCACCGAACATTTAATCTCTTCGCTCGCACGCCGTTTCGCGGTTCGTCGCCGGCGTTCCATATGGGACTGATGGCCATCACCGCAGCGGGTCACGCCGGATGGGCACTCGGTGTCGCCGAGAGCATGCTCGATGATGTCCGGGATCTGGCTCTCGTGAAGGCCCGCATGGGTGAGATGGAGACGATGGCGCATAAGCAGTCCTTCCAGCGGGGCTACGCCCACCACCTTGGAATGTGGCGTGCTGCTCGTCTTCTCGTCGTGGACACGTTCAGCCGAGTCGAGGCGGAGGTTGCCGCGGGTTCAGAACTCACGCCGACTATGCGAGCCGACATGCGCATCTCCGCCACCTATGCCACCGAAGCCTGCCGTGAGGTGGCGCAGTGGGCTCACCTGGCCGCTGGCACCACAGCGATTCGAGAAGGCAGTCGCCTCGAGCGTGCATTCCGGGACCTCTACACCGGCACCCAGCACGCATTCATCTCCGAGAAGACCTACACCGACGCCGCACAGGTGCTGCTCGGCCTCGTGGCTGATCAACGAGGTCTCTGACCCCGCCGACTCCGCCTCGGCGGAGGTCTCACCCTTGGTCTACATGCGGGCGCTGACCGTGATTCGTCGCACCAGCGGCTCAAAATGCTCGAGCGGGAGCGTCGGGTAGGCGGGATCGAACGCGAGCTGATCCCAGTCGTCGGCGAAGTGTGCGGCAAGGTCGAACTGCTCCGCAGTGAGAGCCGAACGGTGCTTCTCACGAGCGTCTGGATCACCGCCGAAATGGGCGTAGTAGTGGCGGCCCTGAAAGTCCTGATGGACCCGGATCATCTCGTAGACCTCAGAGCGAACATACGGACGGATCATCTCAGCGGCGATCGCCGGATGGTTGGGGACGCTGATGGCCTTGCCCACGTCGTGCAGGAGCGCCGCGAATATGACTTCATCATCGGCCCCGGCCTCCTCGGCCAAGGTGGCGGTCTGGAGGCAATGTGTGAGCTGATCGGTGCCGAACCCGTCGGTGATCTCGGCGAGCGAGCGCAGCAGCATGAGCAAGCGATCAGCCACTCGGCCCTGATTCTCAGCGGTGCGAGCCCCGATCTCGAGCCATTGTTCCGCTGTGGATTCGTCCATTCGCGTGAAGGTCATGGGGAAAGTCTGCCACTGCGGCGATCAGCGTGCGCTAGTCCAGCGAAGCGAGAACGTCGCTGGCGTGGATCGAGCGGTCGTTCACCGGTGGACGGGCCTGCACTGGTCCTCCCAAGAGGAAGGTACCTGCGGCATCCACGGCGTTGATGAGGTCGCGTAGGTTCCGGGGAGGAGGGAAGTACTCGTCCTCCTCAGTAACTCGAACCTCCTCGACACCACGGCGCGGAGCGAGCCGTGCGATGACTGCCTCGACGAGTTCTTCTGGAGCACTGGCACCGGCCGTTACGCCGACGACGCCGCTGAGGTCGTCAGGGAGTTCCTCGGCACCGTTGACCCGGTAGACACGGGAGCAACCCGCGTGTCTGGCAAGGCTCTCGAGCGCACGGGTGTTGGACGAGTTCGCAGATCCGATCACCACCACTGCATCGCAGCGGGGAGCGATCTCGAGCAGCGCCGATTGCCGGTTGGTGGTCGCGAAGCAGAGGTCAGAGCGACCTGGGACCCACATATCCGGGAACCGGGTCTTGGTGGCATCAAGCACGTCCGCCCAGTCGCGGTGGCTCAAGGTGGTCTGTGCCAGCAACGCGACCGGCTCCTCGAATGACGGCAACTCACGGACTTCAGCAACCGATTCAACGCGATGGATCGAATCGGGGGCGACTGCCATCGTGCCGACCGCCTCCTCGTGGCCCTCGTGGCCGACATAGACGATCTGGTATCCCTTTCCCGCTCGGACCTTGACTTCATGATGGACCTTGGTGACGAGCGGACAGACAGCATCGACGACGTAGCCGCCGTTGTTCTGGGCGGCGGCAACAACGTCGGGTGCAGAACCGTGTGCGGAGAGCATGATCGGGCTCCCAAGCGGGACCTCCTCGATGGAGTCAACGAAGACCACTCCGAGAGCTTCGAACCGCTCGACAACCCGTTGGTTGTGCACGATCTCGTGGTAGCAGTACACCGGCGATTCGAAGGCGCGGACCATCCAAGCCAGGGCCTTGATCGCCATCTCAACGCCAGCGCAGAATCCGCGTGGTGCGGCGAGCAGAACCCGGTCGACGCCGGGTTCTGACCCACGATCACCCGTGGCCGTGATCTGGGGGGTGGAGAGTGGTCTTGCGCCTGCTTCCATAGACGAGAGGCTACCGGCGGTAGCGTGGTGGCCCATGTCTGCTCCGCTCGTGATCGCTGTCGAGCCCGGTTCCCCAGCTGAAGTCGCTGGGATCGAACCGGGTGACGAGATTCTCGCCCTCAACGGCGAGGTCCCTCGGGACATCATCGCGTATCGCCTTCTCACCGATGAGATGGATCTGGCCCTTGACATCTCTCGTGGAGGAATCGAACTTCAGATCGAAGTCTCGAAGGCCCTGGGAGAACCTCTGGGCGCAGAGATCCAGTCAGCTCTGTTCGACCAGGTGCGCACCTGCGACAACCATTGTGAGTTCTGTTTCATCTACCAGTTGCCACCGGGCATGCGGGAGAGCCTGTATCTCAAGGATGACGACTATCGACTCTCATTCCTCTACGGGAACTTCACCACTCTGACCCGATTCACCGAGGCCGATTTCGAACGTGTTGTCACGGAGCGGATCTCTCCACTGCATGTCTCGATCCATGCCACTGACCCCGATATCCGTTCAATGTTGCTTCGTAATCGACGGGGTGCGACGAGTTTGCGCTGGTTGCGAGCGCTTCTTGATCACGGCATCGAAGTACACGGGCAGATCGTTGTGTGTCCTGATCGGAACAACGGTCAGATCCTCGACGACACGCTTGCTGGTGTTCTCGATCAGTTCCCGGACCTGGCAAGCATCTGCGTGGTCCCGCTAGGGGTGAGTCGTTACAACACCGAGGACGCAATGCGTCCTCATTCGCAGGCTGAAGCGGCCGAAGTCGTCAACACTGTGGGGGAGTGGCAGCAGATCTTCCTCTCGACTCTTGGACACCGTTTGGTCTTCGCCGCCGACGAGTACTACCTGCTCGCAGATCAACCGTTTCCGGAGCCCGAGGCATACGAGGGGTTTCCGATGCACGAGGACGGCGTTGGTATGGCGAGAACGTTCGAACTTGAATTCACCGGTCGAGTCGACTCGCCGACTGGTGTGGCCACCGGATTCTTCGCGTGGGTCGACGGCGCTCCTGCAACCGGCTACCGCGCTCCCAGAACAACTGTTCCCAACTCCGCTGACGGTGCGTCAGTCTCCTTGCGACCCTCCCGGAGCGCTCCTGTTGCGGTCCTCACCGGCACCTACGGTTCGTCAATCCTCAGGCCGCTCATTGCCCAGCTCGATCGTGACGACATCCGGGTTCTTGAGGTCCCGAACACCTTCTTCGGGGGCAACACGGCCGTCGCCGGGCTGATGACCGGGAGCGACATCGCGGCCGTTCTCAGTGGGGAACCCACCGGGCACCGCTATCTTCTGCCTGACGTCTGCCTCTCCCAAGGGCGCTTCCTGGACGGCACTACCCCCGAGGATCTTCCTCGACCGGTCGAGATCATCCCGACCGATGGCATCGCTCTTCGAGCGGCACTGGAGAAACGATGAGTACCGGATCCACGCGCGACCTGCCCACAGTGGCAGTGGTTGGGCGCCCAAATGTGGGCAAGTCAACGCTTTTCAACCGAATCGTCGGTCGTCGGGAAGCCATCGTCGAAGAGAAGCCCGGAGTCACGCGTGATCGCAAGGAAGTCGCCGCTGAATGGCAGGGCTATGACTTCACTCTCGTCGACACCGGCGGCTGGATGCCGGGTGGCACCGAACTTGACTCCAAGGTCTCGAAGCAGAGTGAGAAGGCGATTCTCGACGCCGATGCAGTTCTGTTCGTCGTTGACGTGACCGTGGGCATCACTGAGGAGGACAGCCGCATCGCGCAGATCCTTCGCAAGCAGGGTCGACCTGTGCTGCTCATCGCGAACAAGGTGGACGACACCAACCGCGACGCCGCGGCCTGGGAACTGCTCCGACTCGGCGTCGGCGAACCGGTACTGGTGAGTGCACTTCATGGTCGGGGTACCGGCGACATGCTCGATGCGCTGCTCGCGGTGCTGCCCGAACGTGAGCCAGAACCGGAGGTGGTTGTCGAGGTCGCTGAGGACAAGATTTTCTCTGTCGCGATTGTGGGTCGCCCGAACGTGGGGAAATCAACTCTCTTCAACCGTCTTATCGGTGAGGATCGCTCGGTTGTCCACGACATGCCGGGCACCACACGCGACGCTGTCGACACCATCGTCGAAACCCCCGACGGTCCCGTGCGTTTTGTCGACACTGCCGGTATGCGGCGACGCGCAAAGATCGATGAAGGGACCGAGTATTACTCATTGGTCCGCGCGCTACAGGCGATCGATCGTGCCGATGTTGCGCTTCTTGTCATCGATGCCACAGTCGGAGTCACCGCTCAGGATCAGCGCCTTGCTGAACGGATCGATGCCGCCGGGTGCCCGGTTGTGGTGCTGCTCAACAAGTGGGAGTTGCTCGATGCGGAGGAACACTCTGAGATCGCCTACCAGATCAGTCAGAAACTGCACTTCATCGGCGAATCGCCGGTTCTGAAGATCAGTGCACTGACGGGCAAGGGAGTTCATCGCCTCCTTCCCGCTCTCTCGGGAACGATCGATGACTATCACCGTCGAGTGCCCACCCGGAAAGTCAATCAGGTCCTCCGGGCAGCGCAGTCGGCGCAACCGGCTCCACATGGGGGGCGTGTTCTCTACGCCACCCAAGGCGCAGTCGATCCGCCCACTTTCACCTTGTTCGCCAACAAGGAACTCCCTGCGTCCTACCTTCGTTATCTCGAACGTTCGTTGCGTGAGGAGTGCGGATTCGGAGCGACACCGATCAAGTTGCGAGTGCGCAAGCGAGACTGAGTGCCCACTTCCCGCAGGAGTAGCGTTGGGTCATGATCGACGAAGATTGCGCGACTCCGATGGTGTGGCGTGCCCTGGTGTGAGGACTGTTCGAGGTTCTGGAACCCGAGCTCGCTCCCTCCTGACGGCACCTGCCCGACCTGCGGACGTCTCATCGGTGATCCGCCAAAGGCGCAACGGGTTCCGTGGCATTTCTGGGTTCTTGTCGCGGCAGCGGCGATCTATCTCGGTTGGAGAGCGATACAGGGGATTCAATGGCTGGTGAGTTGATGGGTGACGAGATGCTCGACGTCGCAATCATCGGTGCCGGAGTCGGCGGGATCGCTGCCGCAGCAATGCTGCGACGACTCGATGGTCAGCGATTCGAGGTCTTCGAGAAGGGTCACACCGTCGGTGGGACCTGGAGGGATAACACATACCCCGGCTGCGCGTGTGATGTCCCGAGTCATCTGTACTCGCTGTCGTTCGCGCAGAACCCGGATTGGAGCCGGAGCTACCCTGCCCAGCCCGAAATCGAGAGCTACCTCGAGCGAACCACCGACTCACTGGATCTTCGGCGTTCGATCACCTTCGGGGTAGAACTCGAGGCAATCCAATGGGATGGCAACGGGTCGCATTGGGTGCTCGTGTTCACCGATGGATCCCAGCGCAACGCTCGCTCGGTGATCATGGCGACCGGGCCATTGAGTCGGCCGTCGATGCCGGAAATCGATGGACTCGATTCCTTCGCCGGAACCATGTTCCACTCCGCGAGATGGAACCACGACCACGACCTCACCGGGGATCGGGTTGCGGTTATCGGGACTGGTGCATCTGCTGTGCAATTCGTCCCTGAGATTGCTCCGATCACGGCTCACCTGACGGTTTTCCAGAGGTCGGCCCCATGGGTGCTACCCCGAGACGACCGTCCGGCACCTTCGTGGCGACGATCGCTCTACGCACGGATTCCGGCGCTCCAGCGGTTGCATCGCTGGCGCGTGTACCTGCGCCAAGAGTTGCTCTCCGTGGCCTTCGTCGGGCGGGGGAGCAGTGCGCAACGTATCGCCCAGCGGATCAAGGACGAAGTTCGTTCCCACATCGCCGCGTCAATATCCGACCCGGCTGAACAGGAGCGTCTTGTCCCGACCTACGAACCGGGATGCAAGCGTCTTCTCATTGCCAACAAGTGGTATCCGACACTCGCCCGAGCTGACGTCGACCTCTGTACCGAGAAGATCCTTTCGATCACTCCTAGAGGTGTGCTCACCGGGGATGGCGTCGAGCATGAAGTTGACACCATCATCCTCGGAACTGGGTTCGCAGCATCTGATTTTCCTGGTCCGATTCGCATCGAGGGATTGGGCGGAGTCGACCTCGCCGAGCGGTGGAGTTCAGGAGCTGCGACTCATTTAGGCATCGCAGTTGATGGATTCCCGAATCTCTATTTCCTCGCCGGTCCGAACACCGGTCTCGGACACAACTCGATCATTTTCATGATCGAGGCTCAACTGCATTACGTGCGCGGGGCGTTGCTTGATCTTCGCCGACGCGGCGTACGGGCAACGTCGGTGAGTCCGAACGCCGTCTCTGAGTTCTATGACGGTGTTCAACGTCGTCTCGCTCACACCGTCTGGACCACAGGATGTTCGAGTTGGTACCGCTCCGCAGGTGGTCAGGTCGACACGCTCTGGCCCGGAACCACGATCGAGTATTGGTGGCGAACCAGAAGATTCCGCCCATCGCTGTTCGCCCCGTCAGGTCCCGATTCCGGCAGGGGTGCTTCGGCTCGCTAAGGTATTCATTCCACGGGCTGTGGCGCAGCTTGGTTAGCGCGTCGGTCTGGGGGACCGAAGGTCGTGGGTTCGAATCCCGCCAGCCCGACCAAACCGAGCGGGGTGCCATACAGGCACCCCGCAGGTGCATCAGACTTCCTGCACTGTCCCCAGACCCGGAGCACCCACGATGGACGATGTTGACCCGACTCCCGAAGTTCTGCGCGATGCACCAGGGTCGGCCGACACCGACTCTGACGCTGTTGAGCAGACCGACGAAGAACGAGCATCGATCCGAGCGCTCCGACTGAAGAAGATTTCCGACCTGCGGGAATCAGGCGCCGAACCATATCCGTATCGGTTCGATCGAGACCGCACCATCGACGACCTTCGGGCGCAGTTCGGTGCCCTTGAGGCAGGTGAGGAGCGCGATGTTGAGGTGGCCATCGCCGGCCGCCTCATGTTGAAGCGCGATCAGGGCCGACTCACATTCGGTCAGCTTCGCGACAGGAGCGGAGAGGTCCAACTCTTCGTGTCCGCAGGAGTGATCGGTAAGGATCGCCTTGTCGAGTTCAATGATCTCGACCGGGGCGACTGGATCGGCGTGACCGGCACGGTCATGGTGACCAAGAAAGGCGAGCTCTCGGTCAAAGTTTCGTCGTTCACGCTGCTCAGCAAAGCGCTTCGTCCTCTTCCCGATAAGTGGAAGGGTCTTTCTGACGTTGACGCCCGGTATCGCCAGCGATATGTCGATCTCACCGTCAATTCCGATGCTCGACGGGTCTTCGAAATTCGATTTGCAGCCGTGCAATCGATCCGCAACGAGTTGCAGCGCAGGGGATTCCTCGAGGTCGAGACTCCATTTCTTCATTTACAACAGGGTGGTGCAACCGCTCGACCATTCATCACCCACTACAACGCGCTCAACATGGACACCTATCTGCGGATCGCGCTTGAGCTCCCGTTGAAACGGCTTCTGGTCGGAGGACTCGAGAGGGTCTTCGAGATCGGCAGGGTGTTCCGAAATGAGGGAATCGATACTCGCCACAATCCCGAATTCACGATGCTCGAGGCCTATCAAGCATTCGGGGATTACTCGGAGATGATGGAACTCACCGAGCAACTGGTTGCGGGTGCTGCAATGGCGGCGACCGGTTCAACTGTCGTTTCCTCGCGCGGAGTCCAGATTGATCTCACACCTTCGTGGCGTCGCGTATCCATGGTGGATCTGATTGGCGAAGTTGTCGACGTAGAGATGCATCCGTCGATGCCTCTCCAGGACGCTCGGGCGATCCTTGACAGACTCGGGTTGTCCTACAAACCCACATGGGGTTCCGGTCGCTGCACGCATGAGGTGTACGACGAATTGGTCGAGTCAACAGTGGTGCAACCCACGATCGTCCTTGACCATCCGCGTGAAACCTCTCCGCTGGCGAAGCCTCATCGCAACGACCCATCGTTGGTCGAGCGTTTCGAGGTCATTGTGGATGGCCGCGAACTGGCCAACGCCTACAGCGAACTCAATGACCCGATTGAACAATTGGCTCGGTTCCAGGAGGAGGCTGCGGCCAAGGCCGCCGGGGATCCAGAAGCCGGCGATGTCGATCTCGACTACGTGAGGGCGCTTGAATACGGGATGCCGCCGGCAGGCGGACTGGGCATCGGAATCGATCGCCTCATCATGTTGCTCGCAGGCGTTGAGAGCATCCGGGAGGTCATTTTGTTCCCGACCCTTCGCCCTGAAGCCGGTCTCACCGAGGCGGAATTCCCCTCAGCACAGGTCTGACTAGTGCATCGTTCACCGAACGGTTCTATTGGGATTCAGCGCTATTCCCATGAGACGTAAACGAAGACGAGCACGGTTACTCGGGCTACTGACCGCCATGGGAGGGCTCCTCCTCGTGGGCTCAACCCTCCCGATCGTTCGCAATCGCTTCGAACGTGTCACGAATGTCTTCACACCGTTCGGTGTTGAAGTGGCCAGCAACGTCATCGCCCTCGCGGTTGGCCTTGCGCTTCTCTATCTCGCTGGGCAACTCGTGCGGCGTAGAAGACTTGCATGGGTGGTCGCGGTGCTGCTCTTTGGCACCAGTGGTGTGGTGAATGTGCTCCGCCTTCACCACGGCTATGCAGCCATTTATTCGGTGTTGATGGTTGTGCTTCTCGCTCTAAGCCGAGAGCAGTTCACTGCACCCGGTGACCCGCCGACCCTGTTCGAATTCATCCGGTTCCTACCTTGGTATTTCTTCGGTCTGTTCGTGTACGGATTCGCGGCGTTATATCTGGAACGCAACAGCATGACTCCCGGCCTTACGTTCGGCGGGGCGGTCCGCACGATTTTGCTCGGAGTCGTTGGTGTCGACGGGCCCTACGAGTACTCGCGCCCGTTCTTTGAGTGGTTCTTTCCGACCTCCTTGCTCATGTTCGGACTGGGAGGACTCGCCTGGGCGCTGGTGTTGATCTTCCGTCCGATCGTTGCCCGCCCGGAGGAAGGCAGGGCATCGTGGCACGACGCGACTGAGATTCTGCGTCGATATGGGAACGACACACTCGATCAGTTCGCACTTCGCGATGACAAGCTCTTCTTCTTCGCATCTGATGGACGGGCATTCATCGCGTACACCTATCTCGGTCGGCACGCGCTGGTTTCCGGCGATCCGATCGGGGATCCTGCCTCCTGCACACGAGCGATCGATGAATTCCTCGACATGTGCACGGAACGAGCATGGGCGGTTGCCTTTCTGGCAGTAAGAGAGAGCGATCGACAGCTGTATCTCGATCGAGGTCTCCACACGGTGTATCTCGGGGACGAGGCCGTGGTTCGCTGTTCGAATTTCTCTCTCGAAGGTCGGCGCTGGAAGAGCATTCGACAGTCCTCCGGGCGAGTGGCTCGGACCTACAAGTTCCTCTGGATGCCCGAGTCCTCGGCATCGCCAGAGCTCATCCGCCAGCTCAATGAGATCTCTACGCGCTGGCGGGGTAAGGCCCCCGAACGGGGCTTCACCATGACTCTCAGCCAGGACATCGAAGGCACAAATCCCGATTTCATGCTGTGCATCGCCATGGATGAGAAGGATGAACCCGGTGGATTCCTGCGGGTGGTTCCCATCTATGGTGCCGACCCGGGATACACCCTCGACGTGATGCGCAGGGATCCGGACACCCCGAATGGTATGACCGAGTTCCTCCTGACTCGCACCATGATGCAACTCGATTCGATGGGGCTTGATCGATTCTCGATGAACTTTGCGGCATGGGGTCGATTTTTCGAGGACGACGTGGATTATTCGGTCCCTCAACGCGCCGTGAAATTCCTGCTCAACCTCCTGAGTCCCTTCTACCAAATCCGCTCACTGAAGGACTTCAACCAGCGGTTCCATCCAGAGTGGGTCCCGAGGTGCATTGTGTACGACGACCTTCGATCCCTTCCGCGGATCGCTCTTCTTTATTCGGGAGTGGAGGGCTTCCTCAATATCCCGGTAATTGGCCGCTTCCTGCTGCCCCGCACTGTCTCTCATCCCGGTCATCCGATCACCGACGAGCCATAGGCTCTGGCCATGTGTGGAAGGTTTGTCAGCGCGACCCCGGCGGCAGCGATTGCAGACTATTTCGACGCGCTACCCCCTGAACATGAACTCGCGCCGAACTACAACGTTGCGCCGACCACTGAGGTCTACGTGGTCGGAGAGGGAACAACGGGTCGCAGGCTGCGGGTCATGCACTGGGGTCTCGTGCCGCCGTGGGCGAAGGATCAGTCAGGTGCGAGCCGATTGATCAACGCCCGCTCGGAAACCGTTGCTGTGAAACCTTCGTTTCGGAGCGCATTCCGTCGCCGTCGCTGCATCATTCCCGTGGATGGCTTCTATGAGTGGACAACGATGCCCGGAGCATCTCGAAAGCAGCCGGTATTCATCCACTCCCCGGATGGTTCCCCGCTGGCCCTAGCCGCGCTGTGGGAGTTCTGGAGACCTCCGGACTCCGACCCGGACGGCCCGGGTCTCTACTCCTGCTGCATCTTGACCTGCCCGGCCAATCACACAATCTCTGCAGTTCACGACCGGATGCCTGTATTGCTCCAACGCAGCGACTGGACAACGTGGATGTGCTCGGACTCGGATGATGCTGATCTTCACGATCTCATGATTTCGGCGGCCGATGATGCGCTCGTTCTCCACCCAGTGAGCACCTCTGTCAACTCGACCCGCAACAACGGGCCCGAACTCATGGTGCAGGTGGACCCGGAACCGATCGGAGAGATTCCGGGTCAGGGTCAGCTGCTCTAGTCCGATCCGAGCGGTCCGAGTGCAATGCGAAGTGCCGCGGCGACTCTGTCGAGTTCGTCAGGCGGAATCGAGGAATCGGCTCGGCCGAAGTCGATATCTGACTCGCTGCGAATGGGCAGCACATGGAGATGGGTATGCGGCACTTCGAGCCCCGCGATGATGAGAGAGACACGTTGGGCACCAAAGGCGGAGCGTTGCGCAAGTCCGATCTGCCTTGCAACAGTCGTCAGGTGCGCCACCGTGTCCGCGTCGAGGTCTATCCAATGGTCGACCTCGGCCCGCGGGACCACAAGGGTGTGGCCCTCGCAGATCGGGGCGATGGTCAGGAACGCCACGCAGATCTCGTCCCGGTAGACGAATCGGCCGGGAAGTTCGCCGTTGATGATTTTCGAGAAGATCGATGCCATGGGATTGAGATCGTAGAGTGCGGGGCATGGGTCCGTCGTCGGAACACGAACATCTACCTTTAGAGGCTCCTGGACTCGACCTTCTCGAGTCACGGATCCTCACGGTCCCGAACCTCATCACGATGGTGCGTCTCGCGTGCCTTCCAATCTTCGTCTGGTTGCTCCTGTCAGAGAACAACCGTGCTGCGGCATCGGTACTTCTCGGCATACTCGGGGCAACGGACTGGGTCGACGGCTACATCGCCCGACGTTTCAACCAAACCTCAACCTTGGGGAAGGTGCTTGATCCGGTCGCAGATCGTCTGCTGTTCTTCGTCGCATTGATTGCGATCCTCATCGACGGCTGTGCGCCGGCGTGGGTGTGTTGGGCGGTCCTCATCCGAGAGGTCCTGATCTCCGTTGCCACCCTTGGTCTTGCCTCCCTCGGAGCACGAAGAATCGATGTCACCCGGGCGGGCAAGACAGGAACATTCCTGTTGATGTTCGCCTTTCCAGCATTTGTTGCGGGGGCGAGCACGTTCTGGTGGGCGCCGATCAGTCTGGGTTTCGCTTGGTTGTTCGTGATTCCCGGTCTGCTCTTCTCGTATTACGCGTTCATCAGGTACGTCCCGATCGGGATGCGTGCTCTCAAAGACGGCCGGGCGGCAAGGACCGGGGCCTGAGGCCCCCGTGGGCTCACCCTGTCTCCGAATCCGGCGATCGGGTAGCGTTCCGACCATGCTGCTTCCCGACGATCTCCGGTATTCGCCAGACCATGAGTGGGTCCGTCTCGAGGATGGTCGTCTGCGCCTCGGAATCACTGACTATGCCCAGGACGCACTCGGCGACGTCGTATTCGTCGAGATCCCTGAACTCGGAGCCGAAGTCTCAGCAGCGGCGAAGGTGAGCGAGGTGGAGTCAACGAAATCTGTTTCGGATATCTACGCTCCAGTCGCGGGCCGCGTCGTCGAGGTGAACACATCGCTCAACGATTCTCCGGAGAGCCTGAACGACGATCCCTACGGTCAGGGGTGGATCTGTGTGATCGAGCCAACCGATCCGGCGGCGGTCGAAGCACTGCTTGATGTCGACGCATACCGGCGGTTGATCGAGGGTTCGTGATGGCAGGCGCTGACGAGGAATTCTGCAACAACTGCGGCCACCGCAACACTCTCGGTTCCAGTTTCTGCTCTTCGTGCGGGGCAGTCATCGAGCGGGCGACGAGCGATCACACGACAATCACATTCCATCCGATTACTCCCGTTGATCCCAACGTGCCCGGCGATCTGACCGGAGAGCAGGGAGGTGGTTCGCCGGGTGCGGTACTGGTCGTCCGTCAGGGACCAAAGACCGGTAGTCGTTACGCCGTCGATTCCGCGATCACAACTGTCGGGCGACACCCGGAATCCGACATCTTCCTCGACGACATCACGGTCTCACGTCGGCACGCTGAGATTCATGCTCTCGGTGACACCTTCGAGGTGATCGATACCGGTTCTCTCAACGGGACCTACGTGAACCGCTCGAGAATCGATCGTGTCGTTCTTGCGAGCGGCGACGAACTCCAGATCGGCAAGTTCAAACTCGTGTTCGTGCAGGGGCAGGGATGGGTCACCCCGTGAGCGGGGATCCGAGCCATCTCTCCATCGGTGAGGTGCTGACCCTCCTTCAAGCCGACTTCCCGGATGTCACGATCTCGAAGATCCGCTTCCTCGAGGCGCAGGGGTTGCTCGATCCCGAGCGTTCGCCATCGGGATACCGGAAGTTCTTTGAGGACGACATCGATCGGATCCGCTGGATCCTCACGCAGCAGAGAGATCACTTCCTCCCGCTCAAGGTCATCAAGGAGCGATTGGCGATTGGCGATCTTTCGACTGATGTCCCTGAGGGTGTTCTTCCCTTCGCCAGGGACACCGGGCCCGTCGATCCATTGTTTCTCCCGTCATCGAGTCTCGGCAATGGGGCAGACGTTGTCGCGATGAACCCAGCGCTCGCAACGGATGAGGGAGCGTCAGTACCTCTCGTCCATATCGAGCAACTGGCCGTGGAAGATGTGCGAGGCCGGCACCCCGCTATCCATGTGAAGGGCGATCCCGGTCCTGTGTCGGCGCCCATGGTCGAGCTCAGGCGGTCAGGTGTGAATCGTTCGCTCGAGGATCTCGCCAAGGAGAGCGGTCTCACACTCAGGGAACTCGGCGATCTCGAGCGTTTTGGCCTGATCGCCCCTCGGTCAATGGGTCAGATCACCTACTACGACGATGAGGCGCTGATCGTGGCTCGTCTCGCCGCCGGATTCCATCGCCATGGGATCGAGACTCGGCACTTACGAATGTTCAAGGTTGGAGCCGAGCGGGAGGCTGCGCTCTTCGAGCAACTGATCACACCGCTGCTGCGGAAACGCACCGCTGAGGCCCGTGAACAGGCAGTCGCCATCCTTGAGGACCTCGCCGAACTCGCAGACGATCTTCGGGCGTCGATGGTGCGCACTGTCCTTCGTGAATATCTCGGTTCCGACTGAGGCTCTGGTGGGGCGGCACCCGTCGCGCCGGTAGGGTGGCGCCGATGGTCGAGATGGAAGTGGTCACCGTGCAGATCGATGGGGGGGCGAACTCGCCCGTCGTTGTGCTTCGCGAGCGTGCGGAAACCGCCCGATTGCTCCCGATTCTCATCGGGCATCCGGAGGCGCTCGCCATCACGTTCGCCCTCGAGCGATACACGACACCGCGTCCAATGACCCACGATCTACTCCACGATGTGATCGAGGATCTGGGTGCGAGCGTGCAACGGATCGAGATCACGCATCTTCAGAACGGTACGTTCTACGCCCAACTCGTGATCAGCACCGAGGCCGGGGAGCGCTCCATTTCGAGCCGTCCCTCCGATGCAATCGCAATTGCCCTTCGTGTGCCGTGCCCGATCATGGTGGACGAGAGCGTCTTGGAGATCGCTGGCGTGGCTCCCGAGGAGCCAACTCAAGCTCATGCTGAGGTCGAGGGTGGCGATGATGTGGTCGAGCAGTTCCGTGAGTTCATCGATTCGGTGAACCCAGATGACTTCAATCCCAACGGCTGAACGGCCAAAACCAGGCTGTTGACCCCTCGCCGGCGTCATCACTAGAGTTTGAGACCCGCCGGCGGTTTCCCGGCTAGCTCACCGGCGTCAACGCAGTCCTGCGTCCCACCGAAGAAAGACTTGTGGATGACCTCACTCGAGAGTTCAGGGTTCAGCGGAGCGCGTGCGGCAGAGATTGTCGGGATCACGTATCGACAGCTCGACTACTGGGCGCGAACCGACCTGGTGCGACCGACGCTCACCGACGCTGCCGGCAGTGGAACTCGCCGTCGGTACTCGTATACCGATCTGCTGGAGCTTCGGGTCATTCGGAGCTTGCTCGATGCCGGAATCCGGCTCGAGAATGTACGCGAGGTGTTCGCGTATCTCCGAGAGAACCTCGGAACCGATATCTCGTCGGCGAGTCTGGTCATCCAAGGCTCCTCGTCAGTGCTCATCCGAACCGATGGAGAGCTCATCGACCTCGTGAAGCGTGGGCAGGGTGTTCTCAATATCCTTCCCCTCGCCGGCGTACTCGAGGAGATGGATGCTCGGATCAGCGAGTTCCGCCCCGTGGACTCCCGGCTTTCCACTGAGACGGAGCACTCCGCCGTCTCAGACATCGCTGTCGGTGACTGAACGTCACTCTCCCCTCGACGGCGTTCATCGTGCCGCTGGAGCCAAGATGGTTCCGTTTGGCGGGTGGTCGATGCCGGTCTCGTATCCGACCGGAACCCTCGAGGAGCACCGCAACTGTCGACACGATGTGGTGATGTTCGATGTTTCGCATCTCGGCACTGTCCGTGTTACCGGACCGGGGGCGTTCCAGGTCCTACAGAGAGCATTCACGAATGATCTCAACAAGATCGCGCCGGGGAGAGCTCAGTACACCCACATGCTCGATGCAGACGACGCATCGGTGCTCGACGACATCATCATCTGGTGGGTGGACCCTGAACGGTTCGACGTCATGCCGAACGCGTCAAACACTGATCGCATCACCTCGGCGCTTGCCGAAGCCGCGCAGGTTTCAGCCGTTGGCGAGGTCGATGCCGTGGATGTCACTGCTGAGCGGGCGATCATCGCTGTGCAGGGCCCGAACTCACGTGCTGTGCTCGAGTCGGTCGTTCCCGAAGCAGCAAACATCGGGAGGTTCCGAGTGGCACTCATCGAGTGGCGGGGTGAAACGCTCGTCGTTGCGGGCACCGGCTACACGGGCGAAGACGGACTGGAGCTCGCCGTTCCCACTGCACTCGCCACGCAGCTCTGGCACGAGCTCCGTGATGCCGGTGCGCTTCCCGCTGGGCTCGGAGCACGTGACACTTTGCGGCTCGAAGCCGGACTCCCTCTCCACGGCCACGAACTCGGCGCCGGAATCACCACACTCCAAGCCGACCTCAGTTGGGTTGTCTCCTGGGACAAGGGAGATTTCGTAGGACGCTCTGCGCTGATGAGTGAACGTGACCAAGGTGTGCGGCGGATACTTTGCGGACTTTCGATCGAAGGGCGGCGGCCGGCTCGAGAGGGATCCACTGTGCGACACAACGGCGAACCGGTGGGATCCGTGACCAGCGGAAACTTCTCGCCGGAACTCGGCCACGCGATCGCGCTCGCCCTCCTTCCGCCCGACGTTGTGGTCGGCGAACAAGTTGAAATCGATGTCCGAGGAAACCTCGTGCCAGCCCGGGTTGTCGATCTCCCTTTCGTCTGAGTCCTTTTCCGGCAGTTGGCTGATCGACTCAATCGAATGCCCTCGAAACTCTGTGCCGTCTGAGGCGCTGCCTCTCAGTCGGCGAAGGCCTCAACCGGTGGGCACGAGCACACGACATTTCGGTCTCCGAAGGCACCATCGATACGGCTGACCGGAGGCCAGTACTTCGAACGATGGTTGCCGGCAGGATAGGCAGCGATGTCTCGCGAGTAAGGGTGCGTCCAGTGGTCGGTGGCGACATCCTGTGCCGGATGGGGTGCATTGCACAGGGGGTTGTCGTCGGCCGGCCATCGACCTTCGCCCACCAGAGTGATCTCACGGCGTATTGCCAACATTGCGTCACAGAAGCGGTCGAGTTCCCGAAGACTCTCGCTCTCGGTGGTCTCGACCATCAGCGTTCCGGCGACGGGAAACGACATCGTTGGTGCATGGAATCCGTAGTCCATGAGGCGCTTGGCGACGTCATCGACAGTGACGCCGGTTTCCTTGGTGAGGGGGCGAATATCGAGAATGCATTCGTGGGCGACAAGACCGTCGCGCCCCGTGTACAGGATCGGGTAGGCGTCGCGGAGGCGATGGGCCACGTAGTTGGCGTTCAGGATCGCCAGCGCGGTCGCCCTGGCTAAACCCTCTGGACCCATCAGCGAGATGTAGGCCCACGGGATCGGGAGAATGCCGGCAGAGCCGTAGGGGGCTGCCGAGATGGGGCCGACGACGGGACCAATGCCATCGCCCTCTTCTCGATCAGGGCCGGCGCCGGGCACAACGGGGTGGGTTGGCAGGAACGGGGCGAGGTGAGCTCGAACTGCCACTGGGCCGACTCCGGGGCCACCCCCACCATGGGGAATACAGAAGGTCTTGTGCAGATTGAGATGGCTGACGTCGGCGCCGAATTGGCCGGGTTTTGCCACGCCGACGAGCGCGTTCAAATTCGCCCCATCGAGGTACACCTGTCCGCCGGCCGCGTGGATCGCCTCACAGATGTCGCCGATCGCCTCCTCGAACACGCCGTGCGTGGATGGGTAGGTGATCATGAGTGCTGCGAGTTGGTTGCGATGGTGATCGATCTTCTCGTGGAGGTCTCGCACATCGACATTTCCGTTGGCATCGCAGGCAACAACAACCACCAACATTCCGGCCATCGCCGCGCTTGCCGCATTTGTGCCGTGAGCAGAAGCGGGAATGAGACACACGGTTCGATCATCGTCTCCATTGCTCCGATGCCATGCACGGATCGCCAGTAGACCGGCGAACTCTCCTTGCGAACCAGCGTTCGGTTGCAGTGAAACGGCGTCGTAGCCGGTGATCTCTGCGAGCCAGCGCTCGAGATCGTCGATGATCGCGAGAGAGCCAGCGGTGTCTTCGAACGGGGCGAACGGGTGGAGGTTGGCGAACTCCGGCCAACTGATTGGTTCCATTTCAGCTGCCGCATTGAGCTTCATGGTGCACGAGCCGAGCGGAATCATCGTGCGGTCAAGAGCGAGATCGAGGTCGGCGAGGCGACGCAGGTGGCGGACCATATCGGTCTCGCTGTGAAGTGTCGTGAAATTCGGATGGTCCAAGTACGTCGAATGTCGTTCGAAGCTGCCGTCAATGAGGCGGGGCAGTGACGTCGGAGCGGGCTGGGCGAGTGGCTCGATCTCGAACGCAGCGAGCAATGCGTTGATGGTGCTGTGCTCGGTTGTCTCGTCGCAACTCATGACCAGATGATCTGCGTCGAGGAGGAAGATGTCGACGCCGTTCTCGCGTGCCATCGCCTGAACACTGTGTGCCCGACCGGGTACGCGAACAGTGACCGTGTCGAAATACCTCTCCACGCACACCTCAACACCAGCTTCCTTGAGATGGAAGGAGAGGAGGCGGGTGAGGTCGTGGACGCGAGTAGCGATCGCTCGGAGACCCTGGGGGCCGTGCCACGAGGCATACAGGGCAGCCATAACGGCGAGCAGCACCTGCGCGGTGCAGATGTTGGAGGTGGCCTTCTCGCGTCGGATGTGTTGTTCGCGGGTCTGGAGAGCAAGACGATGGGCGGTCCTTCCAGCAGCGTCGACCGAGACACCCACAAGACGTCCCGGAAGAATCCTGCGGTGCTTCTCCCGTATGGCGAGGAACCCGGCGCTCGGTCCTCCGAAGCCCATCGGAACGCCGAACCGCTGCGTTGAGCCCACAACAACATCGGCGCCAGAATCTCCGGGCGGAGTGAGGACGCAGCAGGCGAGAAGGTCGGAGACCACCACGAGGAGAGCGCCAATGCGGTGAGCTGCGGCGGCAACCGGAGCAAGCTCGCGAAGCTCACCGCTCGACCCCGGATACGACGCGAGCACGCCGAACGTTCCCTCCGGGAGCTGCTGCAGTTCATCGGAAACTACAACGGAGATTCCAAGTGGTTCGGCACGGGTGATGAGCACGGCGAGTGTCTGCGGATGGGTATCGGCATCGACCACGAAGGTTTCACCTGCGTCGGGGTTGGCACGAAGAGCGAGGGTCATGGCTTCAGCGGCGGCCGTGGATTCGTCGAGCATTGAAGCGTTGGCCAGTTCCATCCCTGTGAGGTCGCACACCATCGTCTGGAAGGTGAGAAGCACCTCGAGTCGACCTTGGGAGATCTCCGGTTGGTACGGCGTATAGGCGGTGTACCAGGCGGGATTCTCGAGAACGTTCCGCCGAAGAACCGGCGGCGTGATCGTGCCGTAGTAACCCTTCCCGATCATCGATGTGCGCACTGAGTTGCTTCTCGACAACTCTGCGAGCGCTTGGAGCACGTGCTGCTCATCGCGTGGTTCAGGAAGCGCAAGACGCGCCCGTTCTCTGATCGCTGGAGGCACAACGGTGTCGACGAGTTCATCGATGGACTGGTAACCAACAGCGGCGAGCATGGTTTCTATCTCGCCGACGGACGGGCCGATATGACGACGGACGAAGCTGTCAGGGATGGGGGAGTACGGGTCAGATTCGATCATGGAGGTCCTCCGGTGATCCGGCTCTAGGCCGGCACTCGCGATGCGAGTCGGATACGGACCCCGATCTGTCGTTGGACCTGAGAGTTTCATCAAAGCAACAAAATCGCATCCGTTTGAACTCAGAGAGAGTTCGTGCGGCTGCGACGACGGCCTTGATTTTCCCCGTCGGTGAGACCGCGTTCAGACGAACCGGCCTGCTCTCCAGAGTTGCCTACGTCTGCGGTACAGGTACCTGAGAGTTTCCCGGGGGGTTGCTCCTTCGGCGCCGACTCGGGTCGATCTCTCCCGCAGACGATGGTTGGCTTCAGTTGTGGTCTGAAGCTAGTCCAGAAGTTCCGGTTCGTCGCGGAGGATCACGCTGTGCAGCGGCTGGAATGAGAACCATCCCGCGAAATGACTCCCCACCTGCGAATGGGTGAGTCGGGCGGCCTCGGGGTCGATCAGGATCGGCTCTCCTGCGGCCATGGCCAGAAGCTGCGCCTGGCAACTGCGTTCCATTGTGATGAACCACCACGCAGCTTCGTCGACTGAATGTCCGACGGTGAGAAGTCCGTGGTTCCGAAGAATTGCTGCCTTGCGGTCGCCGAGTCCTTCGGCGATCCGCTTGCCCTCGGAGGTGTCGAGCACAACACCGGTGAAGTCATCGAACAGGACATGGTCGTCGTAGAAAGCGCAGGAGTCCTGGGTGATCGGATCGAGGAGTCGACCGAGTGAGGAGAAGGACTTGCCATAGATGGAATGCGTATGGGCGGCGGCGATGACGTCGGGCCGCTCCGCGTGAACCTGCGAATGGATGGCGAACGCCGCTTGATTGATCGCGTAGTCACCTACGACGATCGTGCCGTCATGATCAACACAGACGAGATCAGAGGTACGAATGAGGCGGAAATCGACACCGAATGGATTGAGCCAGAAGCGATCCGGGAATTCGGGATCACGAACGGTGATGTGACCCGCAACGCCCTCGCCGAAACCGAATCTTCCGAACAGCCGAAATGCCGCGGCAAGGCGTTGCTTGCGATGCAGACGCTCTGCGGCCACGTCCTCGAACTCAGGGAATTCGTAGGGGATCGGCTTACTCTTCCCGGCCATCAGCGCTGACTCCGGTTCTTGCATGAGTTCGGGCATCGTGTCCTCATCTTTTCGAGCAATGTTCTCGAAAGGAGTCTAGAAGCCCAATGATCTCGTGGTGCGTGGGTCGCTCCTGAGCGGTCCTTGTCGGTCGTCGCGATCCGTGGTTGACTGAGAGCCAATTCAGAGGCGTCATGTGAGGGGAAGTCCGGTGTGAATCCGGCGCTGTCCCGCAACCGTGTGCCGAGGAGCAAAGCAGGGGAGACCATGCTGAGCTTCGAGGCGAGTCGGATCACCGAACCTGTCGCTCAGACTCAACCACCATCACCGTGGAACGTGATGCCGAGTCCGAGA
>WLCQ01000027.1 GCA_009705225.1 Actinomycetota bacterium
CAATGAGGGAAGGTATCCGCTCTCCGTCTGCGGGAGCGTCACGCCGAGTCGATGATCGACAGCGCCGTGGTGATGGTGAGGTCGACGGCAGTTCGTCGTGCCGTGCCTCTCGGCTGTCGGAGGATCACGTCGTGCACGGATGCGTCGATCGTGGCCACGACCATCCGCGCGATCAGACTCCTCCGTCGTGTGTCTTCGATTCGAAGTGCGAGAAGTTCCGATGCCATGTCGACCAGATGGGTTCTCGCTCGGTCGAGCTCGACGTTGATCTCGTGAGCGCGAGGTGCCCGATGCATGACGAGGAGGTGCAACTCGTCGAGCTCGTGTTGTCCGACGAGGAAGTTGACGACGCTCCTGATGAGGGCATCAAGACCTGACTCGGCTTTCAGGCCGCTCAGCAGTTCGGTGAGTCCCGCGGTGGCAAAATCGATGTGCCGTTTTGTGAGCGCAACGAGCAGAGCGTCCTTGTTCGGGAAGTACTGATACAGCGACCCCACTGAGACGCCGGCCTCGTCAGCAATGTCGTTGGTGGTCGCCCCGGCGTATCCCTCCTCGTGGAAAATGCGAGCCGCCGCATCGAGGATGCGTTCGACCGTGCGCCGGGAACGCTCCTGGAGCGGAGATTTGCGCGGGGACACGGGTGAGTCGTTCACGGGATGAAGGGCGAAGAATGCGAGTGGAAACAACCTGAGGATTGCTCGCATCCTATGGGTCATGGTCGTGGTCGAACGCTCTACTTCCATCGAGGCCCCTGCCGAGGCCGTCTGGGCTGCGGTCAAGACGCCCGCGGCCTTTCGAACGGTGACGCGTCGCCTCCTGGCAATGCCGGTCATCCGTGGCCGCCATGATCAATGGCGCTCGGGCGAGACCGTGGTTGGGTGGGTATTCCTTTTCGGTTTTCTGCCCTTCTCGCGACACCATCTGCACATTGCATCGATTGACGATGCGACGCGGACTCTGCGCAGCCGTGAGTTCGGTGGGTCGATCAGGGTCTGGAACCACGACATCGAGGTCGTGCCGATCGACGCGACGACCTGCCGCTACCGGGACCGGATCGAGATCGATGCCGGGATCATGACGCCGGTGGTTGTCCGGTACGCCCGGTGGTTCTACCGGATGCGTCAACGGCGTTGGCGTTCCCTTGCGAAAGGACTGAGATGGTGACACGGATGACCGACGAGATCCGAGATCGCATCGACACCAACCTCGTCGAGGCGAAAGAGGCTCGAGGTCGGGGTGACTGGGTCCGTTGCTGGCAACTCCTCGAAGATGCGCACGTGCTGAGCCAGCCATGGGCGTGGCCACACACTCGGGTGCACTCAGGGATGCTCGCCTCTGCGTGGCGGTCACGTGACCGACGAGAGATCCGTGGGCAAGTACTGCGGCTGCTCGTGGGGGGACCGGCGTCGACAGTCGGCAGGTACCCGATCGGTAACAGCGGTCGTGCCCGTGTTCCTGCAACGCGAGCGATGCCCGTGCAGCCTGACCTGGCCGAGATGCTGCAGAGGGCAGGCCAACGGGCCTCATGAACCTTTCGTGGAGCTGGGGGGAATCGAACCCCCGTCCGCTAAGTGATGACTGTCCGCGCTACGACCATTCCCGAGTTTTGTGGCTTACGGCTGCCACTCCGCCGGGTCGGTTGGGACCGAAGTCCCGCCGCCGGATCTTTCTCCGATGTCAGTGGTCTTTCCCACCGTCAGCCTTCTTTCAGGCTGTCACTCTCTGCTTCTGTTGCCGGGCTGCAGTGAGATGGCCCCGTGCGCCATTACTGGTCACTGTGTCTCTCTTTGGTCTGAGTTATCAGGCCGCGAGAGCGAACTCGCCATCGGCGGTTCTATTTTTGCCCCCGTTTAAAGAGTCTGAGGCAACTCTGGTCGCACGATCCAGCCTCCGGTCTCAACGTCGAAACCGATCAGCCCCAGATCGTTGCCGCCTTTTCTCCGGCGACACCGACACGCTAGCGGGTGGCTGCGACATCCGATCCTGGGGTTTCACTGACCGGATCGAATTCGCCGCTGTGTTGAGTAGTTCACGCCCTACTTGGGGGCGTCCTTCATGAAGGCAAGCACCTCGGTCAGAGCCAGCGAGACCCCGGACATGTGGTCGCCTCCGGCGAAGGTTTTCATGGTGACGTCGGTGCCGTTGTCCCGGTAGCGCGCCTCGGTCGCAGCCACAGCGGCGGGGGAGACGATGTCATCGGCTGCTCCGACAGTGAGCAGAACAGGTGCAGGAATCGGTTCTTGGCCAGCAGAGTTCTCCGCCAACTTCACCGACCATGGCGCATCGGTTCCCGGGTTGCGCCTCCAGAACGTGCCGGCGTCGAGCGCGGTCTGGATCTGTCCCCACAGCGGAATCACCGACGGTTCACCCACCGAGCAGGCAGTAGCGATGTTGTCGGCCAGTTTCCAAGAGGATCTATCGAACAGAGATTCGGAAGTGAATCCTTCATCAAGGGGTACGGACCCGTTCGTGTCAGGGAACCATTTCGACCATGAGCCACCGAGGAATCCACCGAGCAATGCGCCGGTGACGGTGGTGTGGTCCTCGCGGAAGATCTGGTCGAGTTCACCGGAGGGTGCCATAGCGGCAACTGATGTGAGGCGAAGTTCGGGTGCGTAACTCACTGCGAGTTGCCCGGCGAACAGTGCGGCCTGTCCGCCCTCGCTATGGCCGTAGGCGGCGACACGATCGCTGCGCTTCGCGTCGGGTACGTCCTCAATAGCGCGCACGATGTCGAGCATCGAATGCCCGAGGCTGTCACCGACCATGTACGGGTGCGGTCCGAATCCGTCGATACCGAGGCCTTCATAATCGGGTGCGGCAACGATCCATCCCGCATCGATCAACTGCTGGGCGCCTGCGATGTTGCCGTCGGGGACCTTCTGGCGCGAGGGCGCGCACGCAGTCGCGATGCCAGTGGTGGGATGGCCCCACACCGCAACTGGTCGGTCATCGCCTGACCCATTGGGGAGCAGCACGATGCCGGTCTCGATCGTGGCGGTCTGTGGAAGTAACCCCTCATGGGTGCCTTCTGAGGTGAACATGACCCGCCAACCGCGTGCATGGGCGATCGAGGACTCGAACACCGCAGCCCGGATGAGCACCCCGGGCGCTTGGGGCGTCATGGTCGGTGGTGCATAGAACTCCGCATCGGAAATCGGACTCTCATGGATCTCGGCCGTGAACGTGATCGGCGCCGTGGAGTCCTTCGTCGAATCGCTACACGAGGCCGTGACGATCGTCACTAGACCGATGAGCAGTAGTGCCGTGGTTCGGATCGGGCGCATCGTTCTCCAGATGGTCGAGGTGGTGAAAGGCTAGTGATACAGCGCCGAGCGTTCCGATACGTCAAAAGGAGGTCGTCCCATGGGGGAGAAGAGCTATGACATCACTACTCGGTCATCGGCTTCGCCAGCGGTGGTATTCGCTGTGCTCGTCGACGGCCCTGGTTGGAAACGGTGGACCAGTCTTGGTCATGCCACCTACGAGGCCGAGGGACTGCCTGCGCCACATGGAGTTGGTGCCATTCGACTGTTCGGCGCTGGGTTCGGGCCGAAATCGCGCGAGCAGGTCGTCGAGTACGAACCCGACCACCACTTTGCCTATATCTCGCTGTCGGGACCGCTGCCGATGAAGGACTATCGGGCCGACGTCCGCCTCACGCCAGATGCCGATGGCGGCACGCACATCTCGTGGAAAGGTTCCCTCCGCTCGTCGATGCCGGGGATGGGTTGGTTCATCACCCGGATGGTCAACGGATTCGCGAAGGGACTTGTTGTTGAGTCCGAACGGGTGGCGGCATCCGATGGTTCGGCCGACACCGCCTGAAGCCGAATCGGGCCTTCCTGCGCGGCTCGCCGCAACTGCGACTCAGTCCTCGCCGCGTTTACGGGCCCGTCCCATCGCCTGCTGAGCCTCTCGCATGGCATCACGTTCTGCGATCGCGTGGCGCTTATCGCCTTTGCTGCGACCACGGGCAAGACCGAGTTCGATCTTGGCCTTTCCATCCTTGAAGTAAATCGAGAGCGGCACCAACTGCAATCGTTCGAGATCGACGCGCATACGCCAGCGATCGATCTGCTCGCGGTGCATGAGCAGCTTCCGCTTGCGATCGGGCTCGGGGAGATCATGGGCTCCGGTACTCGAGTGCGGGGCGATATGCATGCCGATCAGCCACGCTTCACCGCCTTCAAATCGGGCATGTGACTCCTTGATCTGCACCTGAGCATCGCGCAGCGACTTGACCTCGCTGCCGCGCAACATCACGCCACACTCGACAGTGTCGAGGATGTCGTAGTCGTGACGAGCCGAGCGGTTGGTGGCCACGACCTTCATGCCAGCGTTGTCGTTGCCCGAAGCCATAGGGAGCGCAGGCTATCGGTCGAGAACCGCTCCGGGCAGTGCTCCGGAGTCAGCCACCGATAGGTGAGCCGCCGGGAGTGGGGATCCGGCAGGGCCCGTCGATGTCGAGCACCCGGTTGAGTCGACCCTGCGAGAGCCACATGCCGACGCAGACACTGAGGTCCACGATCTCGGCATCGGAGTAGGCCGCACGCATGCGTGCCCAGAACGTGTCGTCCATGGCGAGATGATTCTCGGCGAACAGCGCAGCGAATTCGGCGGCGAGTGATTCACGCTCGCTGAAGCCCTCCCAGGAGAGGTCGCCGATATGCGCGTAGAAGTCCTCGTCGATCGAGTCGGCCTCCGGCGAGCGGGATGCCACATCGCGAGCAGAGCGCCAGTTGAGGCACAGCGAGCAGTCATTGATCTGGGCGATGCGAACCCTGGCTGCCTCGAACTCGCGTAGTGGGAGTTTCGAGTGTTCATAGACCGCCGAGGACAACTGGGCAGCGGGCACGGTGAGTTCGGGGGCGGCACCGACCCATGCGTGCATGAGCGGGTCCTGACCTTCGGGGACGGCAAGTCTTGGCATGTCGACAGGATACGACTGACTGATGGTCCACCGTTCCCCGCGGGTCGGAGTGCGCTTCGCGGTTCGGCCGTCCGCGTCTCGCACCAGCGATCAGCCCTATCCTTCCGACCGTGCTCACCATCGGTCAGTCGGTGTATTTCGATCTCATCGCCCATCTCATCGATGGTCTTCCCGATGAGGCCTGTGGGTTGTTCGCAGGGACGGTTCAAGAGGACGGACACGCAACGGTCTCCCGCTTCTATCCAAGCGTCAATGTGGCGGCCTCGAGTCGGGTGTACACCATCGACCCCAAGACCCATCTGCGCGTAGATATCGATGCCGAGGACGCCGGTCTTGAGATCCTCGGTGTGGTTCATTCCCATACACATACCGAGCCCTATCCGTCGCCGACCGATGTGCAGCAGGCCCCTGACCCCGCGTGGCACTACATCATCGTGTCTTTCCGCACAGGGGTGCCGGCACTGAGGTCTTATCGGATCATCGACGGCGCCATCTCCGAAGAGGCGGTTTCTCTGGCGGGGGACTAGAATCCCTACCTGTTCGGTCAACAATCTGACCGCAGCACCTGACCCCCCGTCACCACTGCAATCAATCACCAATGCATCGAATCAACACTGCAACGAATCAACACTGCAGCGATTCACTCTTGCAACGAACCCCCCTGAAGGTTTCCATGGCTGTGTATTCCTCGGTTCTCGACATGATCGGCAACACGCCGATGGTCGACGTCTCCGTACTCAGCCCGAATCCGGCTGTGCGCATCCTCGGCAAGATGGAGAGTCAGAATCCCGCCGGGTCGGTGAAGGATCGCATTGCGCTCAACATGATCCTCGAGGCTGAAGCCGATGGCACCCTGACACCGGGTCAAACCATCATCGAACCCTCATCGGGCAACACCGGTATCGCCATGGCGATGATCGCTCGGATCAAGGGCTATCCGATCAAGATCGTGCTCCCCGAGAACGTGTCGATCGAGCGACGTCAACTGCTCGAGATCTTCGGCGCGGAGATCATCCTTTCGCCCGGTAGTGAGGGGTCCAACGGAGCGGTCAAGCGAGCCATAGTTCTCGCCGACGAACACCCCGAGTGGGCGTTCCTCTATCAGTACGCCAATGAGGCCAACCCCCGTGCGCACTATGAGCACACCGGTCCGGAGATCTGGGCCGACTGTCCCGAGATCACGCACTTCGTCGCCGGACTCGGAACAAGTGGAACCCTCATGGGCGTCGGCACCTTTCTCAAGGAAAAGAACCCCGATATCAAGTTGCTTGCTGTCGAACCGCCGCTTGGTGAATCGGTCGAGGGTCTGCGCAATCTCGATGAGGGCTACATCCCGCCGGTTTACGAGAAGTGGGGTGGCCCCGAGTTGCTCGACGGAAAACGAATCGTGCGGCCCCGCGAGTCCATCGAATACACCCGACTTCTGGCCGAGAAGTGCGGCATCTTCTGTGGCATCTCTGCTGGTGCGGCGCTCGCTGGTTCAGTACGCGTTGCATCGCAGATCGAATCGGGAACGATCGTGTTCATCGTGTGCGACGGTGGCTGGAAGTACCTCTCCACCGGCGCCTGGACCGATGACATCGACGAGGTTGTCGAGCGAGCGCAGAAGATCATCTACTTCTAGCGTTCTCGCGGCCTTCTGCGGCAGAGCGCATCGGCCGGGCACAGCGACGCCCGAACTACCCTCGTCTCGTGGATTCTCGGCCCATCGGAATGTTCGACAGCGGTTTCGGCGGGCTTACCGTGGCGCGTGCGCTGATCGATCTACTTCCGGCCGAGGACCTTGTGTATGTGGGTGATACCGGCCGATATCCGTATGGGCCGCGACCGCTCGACGAGGTTCGGGAGTTCGCTCTTGAGATCGCCGGACATCTCGTCGCGAATCACGACGTCAAGCTGATCGTTGTTGCCTGCAACACCGCATCCGCCGCCGCACTCACTGAACTGCAGGAGACCATGCCGATCCCGGTGGTCGGCGTGATCGAACCCGGCGTGCGGTCGCTCGTCAGTGCTACCCGGAGCGGACACATCGGCGTGATCGGCACGGTTGGCACAATCGGATCCGGGGCCTACCAGTCAGCCGTTGAACGCACCGGCGCAGCGGTCACTCTCAGCTGCGCAGCGTGCCCCGGCTTCGTGGAATTCGTCGAACGAGGGGATACCGATTCCGATCAGGTTCATGTTCTCGCAGAGCGACTTCTGGCTCCATTGTGCGACGCCGGCATCGACACGCTGCTGCTCGGTTGCACCCATTACCCGTTTCTTGCCCGCACCATCACCGACGTGATGGGCCGAGACGTGGTGCTCGTCGATTCGGCCGATGAGACCGCGTTCCGCATCCGCGAATTGCTGGCCGAGCTCGGACTTGAACGCGCTGGCGAAGGGCGATTCGGTCACCATGTCTTCGAATCTTCGGGTGATGTCGAGATCTTCCGTCGGCTGGGTCGCAACATGCTTGGTCCCGAACTCGACGATGTGAGGTCAGTGGCATGGACCTGACCCTCACTGTGCTCGGTTGTTCGGGGAGCTACCCGGGGGCCGACTGCCCCTGCAGCGGATATCTCGTGCAATACGGAGCAACTGCGGTTGCCGTGGACCTCGGTCCGGGGTGTCTGTCGAATCTCCAGCGGCATATCGAACTCCCGGAGCTCTCCGGTGTGGTGCTGAGCCACGCCCATCCGGATCATTGGGTTGATCTCTCGGGACTGCACGTGGCGCTGAAGCATCGCTTCGGCTCAGAGGGTCTTCCCGTCTACGGCACTTCGGCGAATCGCGAGATGGCTTCGCTGGTCACCGGATCTTTCGACCCGACGTTCGTGTGGAACGACACCGGCGACGAAGACGTCTTCGTCATCGGTGATCTTCGGTTCACTCTTTCGGCCACCGACCATTACATCGAGACCTACGCAGTTCGTATCGACGACCCACAGGGGCGTTCAATCGCCTATTCGGCGGACACCGGTCCGGAGTGGGCGCTGTCGAAACTCGGTTCCGATATCGATCTGGCGTTGCTCGAAGCCACGTATGGCACTGATGAGGAGCGGGGAGAGTTGCTGCATCTTTCGGCACACGATGCCGGACTCATGGCACGAGACGCTCGCGCTCGTCGACTCGTACTCACCCACTTCTGGCCCGACACCGATCTGTCCGTGCACGCGCGCAACGGCGCCGAGGCCTACGGTGCAGCGGTCACCATCGCTTCCCCCAATGAGAGGTACTCACTATGAGACCAGACGGACGCCAACCCGACGAGCTTCGCGACATCGTCATCGAGCGCGACTTCACTGATGCCGCCGCCGGCTCGGTACTCATCCGCTCCGGCAAGACCATGGTGCTGTGTACTGCATCGGTCGACGAGGATGTCCCGCGCTGGATGCGCGGCAGCGGCAAGGGCTGGGTCACCGCCGAGTACTCGATGCTCCCCGGCGCCTCTCCCGAACGTGTTCGTCGAGAGGTTTCGAAGGGTTCCCCATCCGGGCGTACCCATGAGATCCAGCGACTGATCGGTCGATCGCTGCGTGGCGTCTGCGATATGCGCGCACTTGGCGAGCGGCAGATCCAGATCGACTGCGATGTCTTGCAGGCCGACGGCGGCACTCGCACTGCGGCGATCACAGCGGGATATCTCGCGCTGCATGATGCGCTCACGAGACTTGTGCAGGCGGGCACGATCTCGACCCATCCCCTCACCGAACTGTGCGCGGCAATCTCTGTGGGCATTGTCAACGGGCAACCCGTGCTCGATCTTCCGTATGTGGAGGACTCTGCTGCGGAGGTCGACATGAATGTGGTGATGACCGAGAGTGGCAAGTTCCTCGAGGTTCAGGGCACTGCTGAGGGCATGAGCTTCAGTCGGGAGGAACTCGACACGATGCTGGAACTCGCAAGCACAGGAATCGAAGAACTCTTCCTGCTCCAGCGACTCCTCATCGCCGACGCCCCCGAACCGCGCCTCATCGGTCGCTGAACGATGGAGTTGGTCTGCGCCAGCGCCAACCCGGACAAAGTTGCAGAGATCGCTTCGATCCTTGCTGCCGCCGGGGTTGAATTGTTGGCCAGGCCGGCTTCTGTTGCCGATGTCATCGAGGACGCCGACACACTCGTCGGCAACGCGCGGCTCAAGGCAGTCGCTATCGCTGAAGCCACTGGGCTGCCGGCGGTGGCCGATGACACCGGCCTCGAGGTCGATGCCCTCGGCGGCGTACCAGGGGTGCGGTCTGCTCGGTTCGCCGGTGAGCACGCCACCTACGACGAGAATGTCGAATTGCTGCTCGCTCGACTCGACGCCGCCGCAGCGATGAGTCCCGAACAGCGGACGGCGAGGTTCCGCACAGTGGTGCTGCTGCGATGGCCAGACGGGAACGAGCTGGTCGTCGAGGGAGTCTGTGAGGGCGTGATCACCGCAGAGCGACGAGGAACGAACGGATTCGGATACGACCCGGTGTTCGCTCCCGTGGAAGCAGGCGGATCCACCTTCGCTGAACTCGACGCTGCGCAGAAGCACGCCATCAGTCACCGGGGTCGTGCCCTGCGAGCATTGGCTTCGGCACTCGGGAACCGCTGATGGATGAGCCACCGAGTTTCCTGCCGCCACCGCCCGGCGATAGTTCCTCCGGCGTCGTCGGCGACGAAGCCCAAGTCCCGTTCGGCTGGCCCAACCATTCTCCCCCAGTGATTGATCGACCGGTCATCCGATGGGGGATGGGTGACGTGCTGATCGGTCTCTTCCTGTGGATCCTCGGAGGAGTTGTCGCAAGCGTCATCGTCTTGTTGGTGACCGATAGCAGCCCCGGCTCGGGCGGCAATCTCGCGGATCTCGGATTGGGGGCCATCGTTGTCAGCCTCGTCGCCGGGTGGCCGGGGTTCTTGGGCTGGCCGATCTTCGCCACATGGTTGAAGGGACAACGGAGCCTCACAAAGGACTTCGGACTCCGGATCGCAGCTGTCGATGTCGGTTGGGGAGTTCTGGGTGGGTTCAGCGCACTCTTTCTCTCCGTGGTCGCCGGAATTGTTTGGCGGGTACTTTCACAATCCCCCGAACCATCCAATGCCGAATTCCTGCCCACGAGTCCCTCCGCCGGGACGGCAATCGCTCTGCTGATCCTTGTTGCGGTGTGCACACCGATCATCGAGGAACTGTTCTTTCGCGGACTGTTCCTGCGAGCGGTCGGCCGACGGTTCGGCCTGCCTTGGGCGGTGGTGGCGAGTTCGCTCGTGTTCGGCCTCCTGCATTTTCAGGGCAGCGGGTTGCACGGACTGTTCATTTCTGGTGTGACCGCTACCTATGGAGCTGTGTTCGCGCTCCTTGTGATTCGTTCTGGAGGTCGACTGGGTCCATCGATCGTTGCCCACATGGTCGTGAACGGCGTCGGCGTCGTCGCTGCGCTCTACCTGGCCTGAATCATGCAAGCCGTTTCGCTGCGACATGGTTTCGGTGCGGCATGGTTTCGACCGGGCAAGCGGTCGGTCCGGAATCTGTTGACAGTAGATCTGTCACTTCCTACGGTGGGCATTGGTCGGCCTCGTTGATCGAGACCCTCTCCACGAACCGGAATGGCCAACGGTCATATCCCGAAAGGTATCCATGACTGGCGGTTCCTCCTCACAGACTGATGGTTCGCAACTCACATTGGTGGGGACCTACGGCTCGCCGTACTCGATGAAGATGCGTGCGGTTCTGCGCTACCGACGCATTCCGTTCACCTGGGTCATCCAAGGGACCGACGCCGAGAAGGCCCTGCCCCAGCCGAAGGTTGCGCTCATCCCGGTCATCGGGTTCCCCGATGCTTCGGGCGAGGTCACCGAGGTTATGGTCGACTCGACTCCACAGATCGCTCGCCTTGAGCGCGAGTTCGCCGAAGATCGAAGCCTCGTGCCCACCGACCCCGTCGTGGCCTTCCTCGACAGACTTGTCGAGGATTACGCCGACGAGTGGGTCACGAAGATGATGTACCACTACCGCTGGTACCCGCCTGAGTCCATCGAGCGTGCCGGAAAGTTGCTCCCGCGCTGGCCCGCACTGCGGGCTTCCGATGAAACTCTCGATCGTTTCGGTCAGTTCATGATTGATCGCCAGACCGGGCGTCGAGCCCTCGTCGGCTGCACTGATGAGAACGCGCCGATCGTCGAGTCGGCATACGTTCGATTGCTCGGTCTTCTCGACGAGGCATTCCGGCAGAACGACTTTCTGTTCGGTTCCCGCCCGGGTAGCAGCGACTTCGGATTGTTCGGCCAGCTCAGTCAGCTGGTGATTGTGGAACGACCGTCGACCGATCTCTGTCTTGAGCACGGCGCACGTGTGTACAGCTGGGTCAATCGGGTGGATGATCTTTCTTGGTGGGCCGTCGAAGGTGACGATGGTTGGTGCGGACGAGATGACCTGCCCGAAACTCTCGCTCCGATTCTCGCCGAGATCGGAGCAACGTACGCAGTGTTCATGTTGGCCAACGACGCTGCTTCTCGCTCGGGATCAGATGAGGTTGTCTGTGAGATCGATGGCCGGGAATTCCGCCAAGCACCGTTCGCGTACCAAGTGAAATGTCTGCAGTGGATGCGTGAGGATTTCTCTGCGCTCAGCGATGACGACCAAAGAGCGGTTCTCAACATTCTGACTGGGTCAGGATGCGAGCAGCTGTTCCAGTGATGCCCGACTCACCCCAGCAGGTGACCGAACCGGTCACGCTGTTCGGTCATTGGATCTGTCCATATTCGGTCCGGGTCGAGTTCATGCTGGCGCACCTCGATCTTCGTTACGAGACGATCGAGGTCCCTCCAACGGCAGCTCGCCCGAAGGGATTCGTCGTTCCCGTGGAGTTCGTGGCGAACAGCCCGAAGGGTGAGATCCCGATGATCCGCACGGATGGTCGGTACCTGAGCGACAGCCTTCCGATACTCGATTTCCTCAACCCACTGGAGACTCCTGCTGCTCGAGATGCGGCTCGATGGGTCGATACGACCGTGTTTCCGCCGATGATCGGGGTGTACTACGGGACCGACGCAACGAAGATTCAGCGAGCTGCCGATGCGCTTAACAATGCGCTGGGGGAGTTGGAGATTCGGTTGGCTTCGGCTGATTGGTTGGCCGGCACCGAGCCAACCATGGCCGAAGCCGCGCTCGTTCCGCTCTACGTGCGCCTCGACGGGTTGAGGGCTCTTGGCTTCAACGCAGTTCTGCCCCGGCGAGTTCATGAGCACGCCGCTCGTGTTCTCGACCTACCCGCCGGCCGGAAGGTGCAGTGGTCCGCAGAGCAGACCGAGGAGTTCATCTGGCGGTTAAGCACCTATCGAGAGCGCTCCCAGCGCCGGACTGGGATCGATTGACAGAAATCGGCCCACCACTGAACCAGGTGGTCCGCTGCGTAGGGGATGTGTGTGCGAGCGGGGGGATTTGAACCCCCACATCCTTTCGGACGCCAGGACCTAAACCTGGTGCGTCTGCCAATTCCGCCACGCTCGCTGGTGGTGAACCCGACGGTAGCGGCTGGGCGTCGGCGGCAAGTCACGCCCGGGCGCATCGCGCGATGCGAGTAGGGCTGTAGCCTTCCTGCGCACGGGCCAAGGCCCATCCCGACTTCTCTGGAGGAACTCCGATGCAGCAACCCCCGATCGCACCGCAGGTGGCAGCAGCCTCCATCGCTGACCCGGGCGCGGATATCTTCCGCATGCTTCTTCGCGACCGCATCGTGGTTCTCGGCAGCGATGTCAACGACAACGTGGCCAACCAACTGGTGGCGCAGTTGCTCTATCTCGAGGGCGAAGATCCCGAGAAGGACATCTGGCTCTACATCAACTCGCCCGGTGGTTCGATCTCGGCCGGTATGGCGATCTACGACACCATGCAGTTCGTGAAGCCCGACGTCGGGACCATCTGCATGGGCATGGCTGCCTCGATGGGTCAGTTCCTGCTCTGTGCAGGTGCGGCTGGCAAGCGCTACTCGCTCCCGCACGCCCGGATCATGATGCATCAGCCCCTCGGCGGCATCCAGGGACAGGCCTCCGACATCGCCATTCAGGCTGAGCAGATGGCCTACATCAAGCGCCTCATGGCCGAGCGGATCGCCTCGCACACGGGCCAAGAAGTCGATCAGATCGAACGCGATTCTGAACGTGATCGTTGGTTCACAGCGTTGCAGGCCAAAGAATACGGAATCGTCGACAACGTCATCGAGCGCCGCGGCGAACTCTGATTCCACCTCCTGTACCGATCCTCTGAGATCAGTGCAGCGGTTCATTCAGAAGCGTTTCGGAGTCGATTGAAGTCCGTTTCGCGTCTCAGGGTGTGACGGAACTTGAGGAATCCCCGAGATCCAGATTGCAGTTCTGCGCGGCCCAATCCTGCACTGCTTGCCCTGCGGCGGTGATTCCGTCGATTTCCGCCTCACGGCGGGCGAGGGAATCGGCGAGCACCTTTCGTCGATCAGCTGGTGCGGCCGCATCAACTTCTTGGAGTAGCGACCCCACGAACTCCGAAAGGGTTGAGACTTGGGTTTCAATCTCCTTCGGGGACACCGGGGCAGATGCTTTGAGGGCGTGCACCTGCGGAGCCAGCGTGGTTGGATCGAGCGAGGTCAGTGCGTTGTCGAGGTTCTTTGCCTGATCGAGCTGCGCGCAAAGAGCAGCTACTGATCTGACTGGTTCGCCGGACTGCTTCAGGAGGGTTCCACCCACGACTGCAGCGATGAGAAGCACGCCGACGGCCACGACCATGATCAGCCGCCGCCGGCTGTTGGTGTCGGGGGCGTCGGGCACGGTGTCAGCGCTTGTCGGCGGACTCAGCGATGGTTCGGAGTTCCGCAGTTGCGTGCGCGAAACCTTCCGGATCTCGGAACATCGCGCTGCCCGCTACGAACGCATTGGCTCCGGCGCTCGTGGCTGCGGCAATGGTTGCCGGACCGATGCCGCCATCCACCTCGAGATCGATGGCGAAACCGCTGGCGTCGATCATGGACCGGATCCTGGCGATCTTGGGCTCCATCGAGGCGAGGTACGACTGGCCACCGAAGCCGGGATTCACAGTCATGACGAGAATCAGTTCAGTGAGATCGAGCACATCGGCGACGACCTCGGCGGGTGTGCCCGGGTTGAGGGCCACGCCGGCCGCAGCTCCGAGCTCCCGGATCCGACCGAGAGTTCGATGCAGGTGCGTGCATGCTTCAGCGTGCACGGTGATTCGAGAGCAACCAGCGGCCACCATCGACTCAAGGATCCACGTAGGTTCCGTAACCATGAGGTGCGCCTCGAACGGCAGATCAATGAGCGGGCGGGTCGAGGCGATGATGTCGGCACCGAATGACAGGTTGGGGACGAAGTTGCCGTCCATGACATCCCAGTGGATGCGATCGACGCCACCGGCCTCAAGCGCGACGCAGGCCTCGCCGAGTTTCGAATAGTCGGCGGTGAGCACCGAAGGCAGGATCTCGATCGGGCGGGTCGTGTCGGTGCTCGTCATTCGGGCCTTCCGGAATCGGTGGAGCGGGCGTTCGGACGATACAGGCCTACGCTGCACGAGTGACCGATCATTTCGAAACCTCGCCGCGACGACCGACCGAGATCGTTCGCGCCGAACGCCTCGTTGCCGGAGGAGCGGCCCTTTCGAGACGCGAGGACGGCCAGATCGTTCTCGTCACCGGGGCGCTCCCGGGGGAGTTGGTCGAAGTTCGTGTCGAGCGGCGCAGCGGAACGGAACGAGGGCGGATGCTGCAGATCCTCGAACCCTCCGATCAGCGGATAGAACCGGTCTGTCCGCATGTGCTCGAGGGATGCGGTGGGTGTGACCTCGCGTCTCTTGCCCCGGCGTCGCAGCAATCTGTGAAGGCTGACCTCGTTCGGGATTCCCTGCGTCGTCTGGGCCGCATCAGCGACGCGGTCGTTGAGGAGGGGCCGGTGCTCGACGCATGGGGGTTCCGCACCACTCTGCGAATGGCGGTTGTCGACGGTCGGGCCGGGCTGCGAATGGCCGAGAGTCACGATGTCGTCGGTCTCGAACACTGTGCTGTGGCCCATCCGCTTCTTGATGAACTCATCGTGGAGGGAAGATTCGGCACTGCCACCGAGGTGCTCCTCCGAGTTGGTGCGCGCACGGGCGAGCGAATGGCGGTCATCACGCCGAACGCTGCTGGGGTTCGCCTGCCGGGTGACGTGCTCGTCGTGGGCGCCGACGAGCTCGCGGCCGGTCGCCGGGCATGGATCCATGAGGAAGTCGCCGGCCGACGCTGGCGCATCTCCGCCGAATCGTTCTTCCAGACCCGTCCCGATGGTGCTGAGGCGCTCGTGCAGGTGGTTCGCACACTTGCCGAGGACGTGCTCGATCTCGAGGAGATCGCCGGTTCACCGCGCACATTGCTCGATGCCTACTGCGGCGTCGGGCTCTTCGCTGGTTCCCTGCTCGATGGGCGCAGCGACTGGCGTGCCGTAGCGGCTGAACGGAGCAGGTCCTCAGTGGCCGATGCCCGCCAGAATCTCGCCGATATCGACGCAAGAGTCGTCGGCACATCGATCGAGCGACTTCGGGCGCCGGGGGCAGATCTCGTTGTGGCCGATCCTTCCCGTTCGGGTCTGGGTCGTGCGGGAGTGAAGGTGCTTGCTTCCGCCGGAGCACCGGTGCTGATTCTCGTGAGTTGCGATCCCGCCGCCGCCGGACGCGATGCGGCGTTGCTTGCTTCCAGTGGCTATCGAGCGGTTCGGTCCGTGCTTGTCGATCTCTTCCCGCATACTCATCACACTGAACTCGTCACGAGATTCGAGCAGGTCGAGGGCTGAGCACCCTCAGCTCCTATTGTTGATCGACTAGGTCGGGATTAGGGTGGACCTATGACTTCCACCCAAGCCCCTGCGCCGATCGACCCTCGAGGTCCTCGCACGAATCAGGCTGTGCTGTCGTGTGCTCTCGTGATTGGATTCGTTCTTGGAGCACAGTGGGTGGCGCCGTTGTTCGCTGTGGTCCTGTTTCTGGGGGCTGCGTTCGGGGCGTCCTATGGGCCGGTGCTCCGGTTTTTCCAAGTGGTCATCAAACCGCGCCTCTCCCCGCCGTCCGAGCTTGAGGATCCCCGGCCGCCGCGCTTCGCCGCCTCGGTGGGTGTTGTGTTCCTCACCGCAGCCTCCGCAGCCTTCGCGGCAGGAGCCAGCACCTTCGGTTGGGTCTTGAGTCTGATTGTCGCCGGCCTGGCTGCCCTCGCGGCAATCTCCGGAATCTGCGTCGGTTGTGAGATGTACGTACTTCTTGTTCGACTGCGAGGCGGGGTCCGCGTCGTCACCGTTGATCGATCCACTGGCCATGGAGCGAGTGCTCGCGATATCCATCACGGAGGCGACACCATGATCCCGGCGGAGTTCCGCGACGGCGCACCGGTCTGGCTCGTGTTCACCACTCAATACTGCGCGGTGTGTCCGAGGATCGTCGAAGAGATACGCACGAAGCGACCCGATGACGCTGTGCACATTCTCGATGTCGCTGATCACACTGCGCTTGCTGCGTCGTACAGGGTGCGTCGTGCTCCCACGGTTTTGCGTGCTGATGCCTCCGGTCTTGTCCTGTCCCGACTCTCGGGGGCTGATGCAGTACTCGTCGAACTCGAAGCGCTGGCGACCACGGAAATCCTTCCCGCCTGAGTCGCCGGACCCGACACGCCTTCGTGTCATCGACTGCGAAACGTTCCAAGGAGAAACCATGCTTGCAGTTCGTGCGATCGGCTTTGATGCGCAGGATCCGCTTTCAGTCCTCGAGGTGGGTGAGGTTGATGAGCCTGTGGTCCCAGATGGATGGGCACTCGTCACCGTCCGCGCCGCCGCGCTCAACCACCATGATCTTTGGAGTCTGAAGGGAGTTGGACTCCGCGAGGAGCAACTCCCGATGATTCTCGGATGCGATGCCGCCGGGGTCGACGAGAACGGCGATGAGGTCATCGTGCACGCAGTCATCGCCGATCCCGATGCCGGTGACGGCGACGAAACACTTGACCCCAATCGTTCTTTGCTCTCGGAGCGTCATCCGGGCGCGCTGGCTGAGCGAATTGCAGTCCCCCGACGCAATCTGATCCCGAAGCCAGCGTCGCTCACGTTCGAGGAGGCGGCATGTTTACCGACAGCGTGGCTCACCGCGTATCGGATGCTCTTCACGAAGGCTTCATTGCGGCCCGGCGACACCGTGCTCATTCAGGGCGCTGGCGGGGGAGTCGCTACTGCGCTCATCGTCCTCGCCCGTAGTGCTGGTCTGCGTGTATGGGTCACGAGTCGTTCCGCACATAAGCGAGCCACGGCCGTCGAACTCGGCGCGCACGCGGCGTTCGACAGCGATGAGCGACTTCCCGCCCGCGTTGACGCCGTGATGGAGACCGTGGGTCGGGCGACATGGAAGCACTCGATCCGCTCGTTGCGGTCAGGCGGAATGGTCGTCGTTTCCGGGGCGACCACCGGCGACGACCCTTCAGCGGATCTCACCCAGGTCTTCTTCCTGCAACGCTCAGTGGTGGGTTCCACGATGGGCACGCGAGGCGAACTGCAGCGTCTCGTTTCGTTCTGCGATGCGTCTGGTGTGCGCCCAGTCATTGATTCCGTGATCCCATTGCATGATGTCCGCGACGGTTTCGAACGGATGCTCGCCGGCGATGCAGTCGGCAAGATCATCTTCAGCGTGTCGTCCTGAACCTGATGTGACTGAAATTTCCTAGCTTTTTTGTCGAATTGCCGCGAACGGTGGCGCGCGATGCGCGACGATCGTGCACCGGTCACGTCGAGGTCGCCCGTCCGGCGGCCGTCCGGAAACCAAGGAGAATGTTGTGAATAAACGAGAACTGGCCGCTGAACTCGCAGAACGGCTCGAGATCGACAAGAAGCAGTCACTCGCATTTATCGATGAGCTGCTGACCACCATCACCGACACCGTTGCCGGTGGAGAGCCTGTCATTCTGAGTGGGTTCGCCAAGTTCGTCCGCGTTCAGCGCGGCCCGCGTCTGGCCCGCAACCCGCAGACCGGTGCCACCGTCAAGGTTCCGGCCAAGAAGGCTGCTCGAATCACCGCGCTCAAGGGCTTCAAGGATGCCGTGATCGCTGGTAAGCCTGCGAAGAAGGCTCCGGCCAAGAAGGCAGCGCCTGCGAAGAAGGCTCCGGCCAAGAAGGCAGCGCCCGCGAAGAAGGCTCCGGCCAAGAAGGCAGCGCCTGCGAAGAAGGCTCCGGCCAAGAAGGCTCCGGCCAAGAAGGCATCAGCCAAGCGCTGACCAGGTTGTTCGAACCGGCCGGTCCATGCCACGTGCCAGTGGCGGGGCCGGCCGTTTCGCGTTACGGCATCGCTGCAACGCTGCATCAAGTACCTCGGAAATCAAAAGAGCCAGGACCGCTGACGGTCCTGGCTCATCTGTACGCCCCCTGGGACTTGAACCCAGAACCTGCGGATTAAGAGTCCGACGCTCTGCCAATTGAGCTAGAGGCGCTTGTGGTGAAGATGGTACTCCGAACTGCGACCGCTGCTGATCGGTGGTCCCTCGATCTTCATCGAGGGACCACCTCTCACAGTGGGGTGGCTGAGGGGACTTGAACCCCCGACATCCAGGATCACAACCTGGCGCTCTAACCGGGCTGAGCTACAGCCACCATGGAGTCGACAGCATAGGACAACCGGCGGGGATGCCCGCCACACTGATCGAGCGCTCACGCTCGCTCGATCGATCCGGAGCATGCGTCCGCGACGACTCTTCCTGCGCCCTACGCTGCTACCCGTTGCCTCTGTAGCTCAATTGGATAGAGCAGCCGGTTTCTACCCGGCAGGTTCCGGGTTCGATTCCTGGCGGGGGCGCTCGCAAAAATTAGCGTCCTGACTCGGACGCCGTAACGTAGTGGAGTGCAAACCACCGGAGATTCCACATCGGTCTTTGCTCCTGGCGTCCGCCTCCTCACCATCGGTTTGGTGTCGATCGTCACGTTGGTGGCGTTCGAATCAATGGCGGTGGCCACTGTCATGCCCCTCGTGGAGGATGACCTCGGTGACCTTTGGCTTTATGGCTGGGTGTTCACTGCTTTCTTCCTCGGCAATCTTGTCGGTGCGGTCATAGCCGGTAGCGCTGCTGATCGGATGCGACCAGCGATCCCGTTTGCCGCGGGACTGCTCCTCTTCTCCGCAGGTCTCGTCGTAGGTGGGGCGGCCAGTTCGATGGGGATGTTGGTGGCCGGTCGGGTCCTGCAGGGAGTCGGCGCCGGAGCGATGCCCGCAATTTCCTACGTCTGCATCGGTCGGGGCTACCGACCGGAATCGCGAGCGCGCATGTTCGCGCTGATGTCGAGCGCCTGGGTTGTTCCATCGGTCGCAGGTCCGGCGCTTGCCGGCGTTATCGGTGCCACCGTGGGGTGGCGGTGGGTCTTTCTCGGTCTCCTGCCTCTGTGTGGGGTAATCGGACTCATCGCCCTGCTCGGGGTTCGGACCATCGAAACCTCCCATGAGACTGCAGCCGCTTCGAACGTGATGCGCGCATTGCAGGTTGCGTTGGGTGCCGGTCTCCTGCTCGCCGGTCTCCAGACCAGTGCCCCGTTCGTGGCTGTGCCGGTCGTCCTCATTGGAGTCCTGGTGCTGATTCCGGCGTTCCGGAGTCTCACTCCTGAGGGCACGCTTCGGGCTCGACCCGGTCTTGCTGCGACTGTGCTCGTGCGAGGACTGCTCGGGTTCGCGTTTTTCGCTGCAGACGCATATGTGCCTTTCGCCATCACGACGGTCAGGGGACTCTCGGCCACGATCGGGGGACTCGCTCTCACGACTGCGACCTTCACCTGGACGATCGCGTCGTGGCTTCAAGCGCGGTGGGTCGACCGCACGGGTCCGCGTCGGTTGATCGTCGCAGGTCTTCTGGTCATCGCCGGGGGATCGCTCTCGATGCTGGCGGTGTTGGTGCCGGCTATTCCTGCATGGATCGGACTCGGTAGCTGGGCGATCGCCGGCTTCGGGATCGGACTGGCGTACGCGCCACTCTCTCTCGTCACGCTTGCCGTTGCCCCGAAAGGGGAGGAGGGTCGGGCCACGGCGGGGCTTCAGCTCAGTGACATGTTGGGCACGGCGCTTGGTACCGGAGTGGCGGGAGCCGTCCTCACTATCGCAGTTCGTACCTTTGATTCTGAGCGGGTCGGCCTCCTTGCGGTGTTCCTGATCTCGGCCGCAGTAGCGCTGCTCGGAGCTCGTCTGGCCCACCGCGTGCCGGCACGGATCCACCAGACGTGATGAGACGCTGCTTCAGTCGTGCGAGAATCGGTCTATGAAGCTCGCACTCGGACTCGACCTTTATCGGGGTGCCACCCTCGAGATGCCAGTTGCCCGGGTGCAACTTGCCGAATCCCTTGGTTTCCATTCAGTCTGGACCGCTGAGGCATACGGTTCCGACGCTCTTTCACCGCTCGCGTATCTCGCTGCCGTCACCTCTCGGATCAAACTGGGAACCGGCGTGGTGCAGATCGCTGCTCGCACGCCAGCGGCAACCGCGATGCACGCGCTCACGATCGACGCTATGGCCGGTGGTGGCCGGGTGATCATCGGTCTCGGAGTCTCCGGTCCGCAGATCGTCGAGGGCTGGTACGGCCAGCCCTGGGGTAATCCGAATCAGCGACTTCGCGAGTACGTCTCGATCATGCACAAGGTGTTCGATCGTGAACCACTCACGAACGATGGTCCTGAGTTTCCACTTCCTTATGCGGGACCAGGAGCAGTTGGGCAGGGGAAGCCGCTGCGGTCGATCCTCCATCCAGCTGGCCGGGTGGAGATCTGGCTTGCGGCAGGCGGTCCCTTGAACACAGCGCTCAGCGCCGAGATCGCCGATGGCATGCTCCCGATGGGATGGGGTGCAGATGGTCCGGCGGTCTACGGGCCATCACTGGACAAAGGTTTCGCTCGTCGCGGGGAGCGTCCTGCTGATTTCGAGATCTTCGGTGGAGTCACCATCGAGATCACCGACGACGTCCGTGGCGCTCTCGATGCGAAAAAGCCGCTCACCGCGATGTATGTCGGGGGGATGGGATCGGCGACGCACAACTACCACCGTGAAGCAATGGCCCGCCGCGGCTTCCCTGAGGCGGCTGAACGTATTCACGAACTCTGGTTGGCCGGGCGTCGCGACGAAGCTGTGGCCGCTGTTCCTGATGAGTATCTCGATGACGGAAACCTGATCGGCTCGCTACAGCGGATCCGTGACCGTTGGGAGCCGCTCACCCGGATGGGACTCACCGGACTCACTGTTCGGGCCGAGGACGACGTTGCGCTTGAGGTCATCGCCGATCTCGCTGGAACCCGTGACACGATCGAGGAACTCTCATGACTGATTTCGAAACCATCGTCGTTGACTATCCGTCGGAAGGTGTCGCACGGATCACCCTCAATCGAGCCGAGAAGCGCAATGCCATCTCCACTCTCATGCGAACCGAGATACTCGCTGCACTCGAAGCCCATGATCTCGACGGCGCTGTGCGAGTCACAATCCTGCGGGGGTCCGGCGCGTGCTTTTCTGCGGGCTACGACCTCGGTGGTGATCTCATGGCAGAGCCACCGTTCCATACGGCTCCGGGCGACGGTGCATGGGCCCGACAGGTCACCCAGAACTGGTTCTCATTCTGGGACATGGCCAAGCCGATCATTGCCCAGGTGCACGGGTACGCCATCGCCGGAGCAACCGAACTGGCTCAGGCCTGCGACCTTGTGTACGTCGCCGACGATGCTCGCATCAGCTATCCGATCGTGCGCGTGGCATCCCCGCCTGACTGGCAGTATCACGCACCACTTCTCGGAATGCGGCGAGCCATGGAGATCATGCTCACCGGGGGAGAGATGCTCGGCCCGGAGGCAGTCACCGTCGGATGGGCGAATCGTTCGTTCCCGGCCGCCGTTCTCGACGACGAAGTTCTCGCGGTCGCAGAGACAATCGCAGGCACCGCGAGCGATCTCATGGCCATCAACAAGCGCCTCGTTCATCGGCAGGCAGAGATTCTCGGGGTTCGATCAGCGATCCGAGCTGGCTCAGAGTTCCAGGCTCTGGCCGGACATCAGGCCTCGGTCGAGTCCTTCAAGGCCGACCCTCTCTCCACGATGAAGGAGCACAACGCCGCCGATGCAGCTCGCCGGGAAGCACGCGAGCAACGCTCGCGTCAGCAACCCGAATCGTGACCGGCGCTTCCGTCCCCGTCGTCGAGCGGATGCCGATCTCCAATCGGCGCATCATCATCGTCTTCTTCGGGATCCTCCTCGGCGCCACACTCTCGGGACTCGACGCCTCGATCGTCGCTACTGCTGCTCCCGCCATCATCGGCGACCTCGGCAACGTTTCACTCCTGCCGTGGCTCACCACCAGCTATCTCGTTGCCCAGGTTTCGATCATGGCGGTGTTCGGAAAGCTCGGTGACATCTACGGGCGACGCCGCATGTTCGCAATCGCTATTTCGGTCTTCCTCGTCGCCTCCGTGCTGTGCGGCATCGCCCAGTCAATGAACATGCTGATCGCGTTTCGTGTGCTCCAAGGTGTCGGAGCTGGCGGCATCACCGGAATCGCCATGGCCCTCGTTGCCGATCTTGTTCCTGGCGATCGACTCGGTCGCTATCTGGGCTACACGGGATTGGTCTTCGCTGGCACGAGCGTCATTGGGCCCTTCGCCGGAGGCTTCTTCGTCGACCACTTCTCATGGCGTTTTGCATTCCTCGTCAATGTGCCCAGCGGCCTGCTGTGCCTTGCTTTGATATCGACTACGCCGATTATCGGCGTACGGGTGAAGCACCGCGTTGACTACGCCGGTGCCATCATGCTGGCGCTCAGCATCTCGAGCCTGCTGTTGGCACTGAGCGGGCGGGGGAGCGACTCCTCCTGGACCTCGCCCCGTATCGTCACTCTGCTCCTCGTCTTCATTGTCGTGGGTGCCGGCTTCCTCTGGTGGGAGGCACGTGCTCCCGAGCCGCTTTTACCGCTGCGCATTCTCAAGGGACGGGTCACATCCCTATCCACGCTTGCCAACTTGATCTCGGGCGTCGGCTTCACCTGCGGAATCATCTACCCACCATTGTTTTTTCAGGCGGTTGCCGGATTCAACGCGCAGAGCTCGGGCCTCCTGCTCGCTCCCTTCGCGCTTACGTGCGCGGCATCCACCCTTTTCGCCGGTCAGATCGCCGATCGTTTCGGAGGTCACAAGGCGATTCCGTTGTTCGGCATGGTGTGCGAAGCGATCGGTTTTCTCCTCCTCAGCACCATCACCGTCTCAACCCCGGCAACCACAGTTATGGCGTACGGAATGCTTGCCGGGCTCGGCGTCGGTTGCGTGATGCAGACCCTGCTCTACGTGGTTCAGCGATTCTCGAGCGCGAGCGATATGGGTGTGGCTACGTCCACGGTCATGCTCGCTCGGGTCATGGGTAGTTCGCTCGGTGTCGCCATCCTTGGCAGCGTGTTCACGTCGACACTTATTGCTGAAGTCGAGCGTCGCGTCCCCGGGTTCGCTGTCGCTGACATCCAGGGAACTCCCGAACGCGTGGCCTCGCTCGCTGCCGATGTGCGTGTGCAGTTGCAGGAGTCATTCGCGACGGGTCTGAGCACCGCATTCCGCGTTGCCGTTCCCATCATGGTGCTCGGAGTGATCGTCGTCGCTCTTATTCCAGCTCGTCGGGTTCGCGAACATCTGGCGCAGGCCCCAGAAGAGGTTTCACTGGTTGACACGGCCACCCACGGACTGTGACCGGTCTGGAAATTGATCAGGCGACCGGGCGGTCGCCAACGATGCTTGCTCGCTCCATCACACGGCGCTGGGGCCAGTAGTCGCTTGAGGCGTAGTGCTGTGCGCCGCGGTTGTCCCAAAATGCGATCGAGTCATTGCTCCAACTGAAGCGGACCTGATACTCAACCGTCTCAGCCTGGAAGCACAGCAGGTCGAGAAGTTCGGCGGACTCCTCTGCATCGAGACCCACGATGTGCGAGGTGAAGACCCGGTTGACGTAGAGATACTTGCGACCAGTACCCGCATGGGTGACTACGACGGGGTGTTCCGCCATCGGGTAGAGGGCTCGCATTTCATCCTTGCGTTCTTGCGGCACCTGAGCGCCGAAGGCTCGCACGAAATCATGCATCGCAGTGAGTCCTTCGAGGCGATGCTTCACCTCGTCGTCGAGGCCTTCGTAGGCTGCGTACATATCGCAGAAGAGCGTGTCGCCGCCGACCGGGGGTACTTCGATCGAATGGAGAATCGCGCCCATCGAGGGGGTTTCGCGCCACGTCACATCATGGTGCCAGAGGTTCTCGTACCCGCCGGTCTCAGCGGACTTCTCGAAGCGGACGAGTTCGGGGCGACCGGTGTTCGATGGGATGAACGGGTGAATCTCGAGTTCGCCGAAACGTCCGGCGAAGGCGACATGCTGGTCGGGGTCGAGTGGCTGATCGCGGAAGAAGATCACCTTGTAGTTGAACAGTGCCTGACGAATTTCCTCGATGACGTCGTCGTCGAGTCGATTCCGCAGATCAAGGCCGTGCAGTTCTGCTCCGATCGTCGAGCCCAACTGTTTGACCGTGAACGACTCCCAGCGCAGACCGGCAAGACGCTCGCGCTCTTCTGCGAGATGAGTCACTGGCCCAACCTGCATCGCGGAGTCGGGAAGATAGTGGCGCATAGCGCCGAGTCGCTGACCCGGGTCCTTGGTGGCAAGAACCTCGCTGCGTGCATCGGTTTCTGCCGGCTGAGTAGCTTCGGTGTTGATCTCGGTCGTAGACATTGGGTCCCCCTCGTCTGCTCTACGTGTATCAACCGTAGCCGCAGGTTCGCGTCGTACACGGTCGTTGATCCTCACGCCCGTTGCGCCCAACAGCGCCCGCGTATCGCCGGGCGGTACTGTCGGGAAATGTCACGATCATGGGTGCGGCGGCCGCTGACGGTCGGGGGAGTACTGCTCTCTGCAATTCTCCTGCTGGTATTC
>WLCQ01000028.1 GCA_009705225.1 Actinomycetota bacterium
GAGGAGCGGCGCATAGGAGACCAGCTGGACCAGTACCGAAGCAGCGAGGAGCCAACCGAGATTGGTCGAGAGCTCTGAGAACGCTGCATCGGGACCGGGACGGAGTTCCGGACGGGCCCGTAACAGCACGATCGGGAGCGCGATGAGTGGGGAGAGTCCGAGGCACAACGCATAGAGCCCAGCGCTCTCAACGCCTGCAAGTGCGAGGCCGATAGCGAGTACCACCCGGACTGAACTGTCGATAGCGATCAGTTCACCGTAGGACCGGAACCGACCTTCGCCAGCCAGCACGCCGCGGGTCAGATGGAGCATGCAGAACGAAACCAAAGAGAGCGAGAGGCTGAGTGCGAACAGGTTGTCACCGTGATAAATCTCTTTGGAGAGCCATGGTGTGGCGAGGAGAACGGCAACAACCAGCACCGTGGTGAGAACAGCGCCGAACCGGACTGCCCGAACCACGAGGGGTCTCCCTCCCTCTCCCTGCGCTTCACGATGGGCGAGCGCACGGGCGACCTCCTGCTCGAGTGGCAGGAAGAAACCCGGACCGATCACGAAGACAACCGCCCAGAACGCTGAGAACGCTGCCTTCGCCGTGCCGTCGAGGGCATTGAGTGCCACGATGACGAACGCGTAGGCCGTGACGGCAGAGATGACCAGACCGACTCCAACGGAGACTGTGCCAGTCGGAATCGCTTCGCCAAGATGGCGGAGCCTGCGGATCGGGTTAGGCATCGCTGAGGCACTCCTGTGGGCGCAGGCGCACCCCTTGTTCAACGGACCATTGTGGTCCATCAATTGTCACCTGAACGCGATACCGACACTGACGACGCAGGCCACGGCGAATCCGGAGGTGAGAACCGTCGCCCATCGAGACCGCAGCACCATCCCGGCAGATGCCACCAGACCGGGCACGGCGACGAGTGCGTACCGGAACGGGATATCGACGTAGACGGACTGGAAGCCGTAATTGAACAGCACGATCGCCGGGCCGGCGATTGCTGCCGCACCGAGTGAGGCGCAGGCCAGAGCCCGATGACGCGATCCCTTCGGGGACCGCACCATCGTTGCAATGGTGAGCACGACGAGAAGCATCGCCGTGAGACCCGACATCAGTGTCACGAGATCGGTACGGAGGAACGGAGGGAGATAGGGGCCGAATAGTGGGTCGAAGGTCTGCCGCCACGATCCGATGAACTGACTCATCGGGAAACTCGTGACGGTGTATCTCTGGGTCATCGGAATATCAGCACCCGCAACAGTAGCGATCGACTGAGCCACGACCTGCCAGACCCCTGACACGAGCACAGCAACTGCGCTCACCCAGATCACCGGCAGCAGTCGACGCTTGTTCGTCACACCGAAGACGCGTAGGCGGGTGGAGAGAGACCTCCGCGCGGAAGAATGTTCAGTGGCCGACGCGTTGATCTCGGATGTTGACCTCAACGCTGACCAGTTGCACCGAATGAGCAGGTAAAGCACAACTACCGCTACACCGATCAGGTTCGTGACCTTCGTACCGGCGCAGAGTGCACTCGCGGCGAGCACGACCCACAAGGGAAGCCGACCCCGCTCCCAGCGCACCATGGCCCAGATCAACAAGGCTCCGCACAGCAGCGATGTGCCGTCGGTATTGATAGTGGCTGCAGCGAGGAGCACCGTAGGTGCACTGATCGTGATCGCGATCAACGCTGACGTAAGTACGCGGTTCAATCCGAGTTCACGCAGCAGAAGCCACATCGCACCCACGGCCGCCATCAGCCACACCGCTCCGGCCACGCGACCGTTCGTGAGCGGGTCATCCTTGACTGGCAGCGTCGCCGCTACCCCACGGGCGAGCAGACCGTCGATCACGTAGTAGGTGGGCGGATGGATCGCCGCAGTGTTGAATCCACTCTCCTGGAACGCCGTGGGATCGAGTCGGATCGTCGGGTCAGTGACACACGACGGTACCTTCGCGTCGAACTCCGCATCGAGGCGGTGACAGGTCTCAAGTCGGAGCGATTGCTGGGTGAACAGGTCTCCGAGCCCGACGAGATTCCCGTCTCCCGCCCGGATCAGGTAATCGAGATGCTGGAGTTCATCGACTGGCGAGACCTCGGTGTAGCTATGCACATGTCCGATCACGAGCCCAAGGGCGAGCAGCATCAGCGCAGCGACACAGGCCGCGGAGCGCAGACGATTCATGCGAGGTCGACGACGGAATGGTCCCCGACCATCAGACGCGTGGCATGAGGGCGGGTCTCCGAACGTCGGACTTCGACCTTCTTCCCGATGAGGGAATCGGCTATACGGGTGACACCGCTGATCGTCGATTCCTCGAGCACCACCGAGTGTTCGATTTCAGTGTTGATGATCTCGCAGTCGAAATAGATCGAGGTGAAGGGACCGATGTAGCTGTTCACGACACGGGTGCGCTCACCGATGATTGCAGGACCACGCACAGTCGAGTTGATGATCACCGCACCTTGCTCGATCACGACGCGACCGTCTATGAGGGAGTCATCGTCGACGGTGCCATGTATTGCAGGTTCGATCGCTTCGAGAACGAGTCGGTTACCTTCGAGAAGCGGCTGGAGTTTGCCGGTGTCCTTCCACCATCCGTCGAGAACCTCGTGTCGCACTCGATGCTCATGGTCGATCAGCCATTGGATGGCATCGGTGATCTCGAGTTCCCCACGGGGAGAGGGTTCGATGGCCGCCACGGCCTCATGGATGCTCTGGTCGAACAGATAGACACCGACGAGAGCGAGATCCGAAGGGGGATCAACCGGCTTCTCCACCAGTTGGAGGACTTCGCCGTCGGGACCGATCTCGGCCACACCGAACCGTTGAGGATCCGGAACACGGGCGAGCAGTATCTGCGCCGAGGGAGCCGCGGTGTCAACACCATCGGCGAGTCGGCGATCATTCTCGAACCGATCGACGAACTCGGCGATTCCTTGTCGCAGCAGGTTGTCCCCGAGGTACATGACGAAATCGTCATCGCCGAGAAAGTCCTTTGCGATGAGCACGCAGTGGGCCAGGCCCAACGGGGCATCCTGCGGGATGTAGGTGACTTGAGCGCCCCAGTGCGAACCGTCGCCAACGGCGTCACGGATCTCGGCACCCGTGTCGCCGGTGATGATCCCGATCTCGGTGATCCCCGCCTCGACCATGTCCTCGATCCCGTAGAACAGGATTGGTTTGTTTGCCACCGGCACCAACTGCTTGGCGCTCGTATGGGTGATCGGGCGCAGGCGGGTGCCGGCGCCACCGGAGAGGATGAGACCCTTCATAGAGACTTTCTAGCAGTCAGCCGCTGCAAATCTCCCGAGGGGACGTTGCTCATGCTCAGTAGACACGACAGGACAATGTGCTGTTCGGCATCGGCGCTCCGACATTGATCAACTGCACACACACCGTGGTGGGCGCCGCGGGGATGGCCACGTACACGAGGAATCCGTGATTCTCTCCGTAGCCGGGGTAGGCCACGCCGACATCGGGACGTGAGTCGGCTGCCCGGAAGGTCTTTGCCGGCTCGCCGGTGACCGTAACCCTGAGATTGATCGGTGCCACGGTGTCTGGGTCGATCGCCCATCCGCCCAGGATCACGCCTCCGAACCCGCGGTTTGCGAACTCGAGATTCCCTATGGGCGATGCAGCAACAACGGTGACGGACCGACATCCGAGTGGCTGGTCAGCGCCACCGGCCCCCTCGTTCACCGCGGTGACGCAGACTGAATGGGTTCCCGGCGAAGAGGGAATAACCGCATTGAACCCGTGACGAACGCCGAGATTCGGATAGACCCCAGCGACATCAGGACGTTCAACACCGGTGAGGGCAGTTTTCACGAGGACGCCATCGACAGTGACACGGACCTTCGCATCGGCGGTCTCGGGATCGAATGCCCAACCCCAGACACGGAAACCGCCGGGAGCAGTGGATACCGAATCAAAACTTCCGAAGGGCTGCCCGTCGACAGTGACAGTGGTGCATCCGAGCGTCGTGTTCGACGAACCACTCGGCGCTGCATTGACCGCGACTGCACAAACCCGCCGCGCCCCGGCCCGCAGGCGCACGAACTTCGAGAATCCATGATTCGGGCCGAACGTCGGGTGATCCTTCGCCAGGTCGCTCCGGGCGACATCAGCAGTGATGGAGTTGATGTATTTGTCATCCGCATAGACCTGCACCTGCAGTGGATCATCCGTGTCGGCATCGAACGCATAACCCCGCAAATTCACACCGCCCACGGCGGCGACAACCGACTGAAGTGCACCGATGGGTTCACCCTCGATCATGACGCTGCGACAGCCCATGGATTTATCGCCAGTACCGAATTCACCGATGTTGACGGCAGTGGCGCAGACCGAATGCTCGCCGCCCGTGAGATCCACCGTCGTTTCGAAACCGTGTTCATCGCCGTAGCCGGACACGACAGCGGAGACATCGGTGCGCACCTTGTTGGCAGTCACCCGCTTGACAGTTGTCCCATCGACCGAGATATCAACCGGGGTGGGATCATTGGTGTCGGGATCAATGGTCCAGCCGGTGAGCGTCACTCGGTTGAGAACCGAGACCTCACTGGAGTCGAAGCTGCCGAACGGGTCAACCGTGCGTGGTCCCCATGGAGTGTCAGCAACTCTCGCCTTTGCACAATCACCCCGCTGGACGGTGATGTCACACAGGTTCGATGCACGGCTCCACACCACCGACGTTCGCGCGTTCGACGTGACGGGTTTGACCGCAGTGATTCCGATGTCGAAGCCCGTGTCATCGCGCACCCAGATCCGGTACTCATTACCGCCGGACTCGATGTCATAGAAGGGTTTCGGTAGCGGCGTGAGGTAGTCGGGTCTGGCTGGGTCGTAGGTGCCGAAGGTCCAACTCCGGGAACCCTGCGCCCGGGCGGGGTCGATGTAGTAGCAGGTGAGTCCTTCACCCAACCCCAGCACGTTGCATACGCGCTTCTCCATGCCCCCCAGATGATCGATGGAGCTGTCGATTCCGATGTCGAGTTTGTCGTCGGTGAGCAACGAGTCATACGCGTCCTCACACCGGGAGTCGGTGTTGCAGTAGTACCAAGCCGCCCACGCGTAGGCCCGGCGGCGCACCGGGTCGGCAAGGCGGTCCGCAGGTGCGTTGCACCACCGGTAGGCGATGGTTGTGGCCGCCTGCATCGCTGATGTGTCGGTGTCGATCGCCGAGGCCGCGGTGAGGTTCCAACCGCCGGCCGAGTCGAACTGCCAGAGACCGATGCCGGGGCTGTAAAAGGCTCCCGTGTAGGGCCCGTCCGTCGCTGCGAACGGGAAAAGGTTCTTGTTGAGCGACCAGACGTTCACGTTGTCCCACCGGGACAGTGTCATGGGCGAGGGGGATTTCGTGCCCGATTCGAACGACGTGGGAACAATGAGCATCGCCGAGAGTTGCGTCGCGGTGAGTCCGCAGGCTGCCTTCTCCTTCGATGCGTTCCAGATGGACGTCAGCGGCCCCTCCCCCTGCACCCGACCACTGGTGGACGGTGTGACGAGCTTGGCCGCGAGATCAGCCGGCAGACACGCGGAAGCCAGCATGATGATCGCAATGAGCGCCAACATCAGCGCTGCGCCCCGACCATGGCCGGAGCCGCTAGATCTGCGATTGATGTCGGGACGGGGGAAGCTCACTCGTTCGGCCTCGGGAGTTGACTAGGCGCGGCACCATGCCGAACCCTCCGCCCAACAACACGCTAGCAACGGGCCCAGCCCAAAGGGCCTCATCCCACCCCTGAACTGGTCAGCGCTGTGTCAGTTCGGGGTCACAGGCTCTGGGCCCGCACCCGCGCAGAGCCCGGCACTACCCGGATCGTGTCAATGACGGGCGTGAGGAGTACAGAACTGGTCGTACTCGGCGATGATGATCTCACCCGGGTCGATCGAGCAGGCCGGGCAGGCGGGATCACGGCGGATCTTGTAGGTCATGAACGACTGCTCGAGGCTGTCGTACGCCATGAGCCGACCCGACAGCGAATCACCCAGCGTGAGGAGCAACTTGATGGCCTCGAGCGCCTGGATGGAGCCGATGATGCCGGGGAGCACGCCGAGAACACCGGCTTCGGCGCACGATGGCGCCAACTCCGGTGGTGGCGGCTCGGGCAAGAAACACCGGTAGCAGGGTCCGTCGTGGGGCAGGAAGACCGTGACCTGTCCCTCGAAACGGAAGATCGAGCCGTGCACCACAGGAGTGCCGGTACGCAGCGAGGCATCGTTGAGGAGATAGCGACTCGGGAAGTTGTCGGCGCCGTCCACCACGAGGTCGTACTGCGAAAGCAACGCTTCGACATTCGATGCGTCGAGTCGCATGTCGTGGGTGATCACGTTGACATCAGGATTGAGTAACTGCAGTGTTTTAGCTGCGGAGTCGACCTTGCGCATCCCTACTCGTTCGAGGTTGTGCACGATCTGACGTTGGAGGTTCGACTCATCGACAACGTCCATATCGATGATCCCGATGGTGCCGACGCCCGCGGCAGCGAGGTAGAGCGCAGCAGGGGAACCCAGACCGCCGGCGCCGAGCAGCAGCACCTTCGAATCGAGAAGCTTGAGTTGACCTTCCTCGCCGACCTCGGGGAGAAGGAGATGTCGCTGGTAGCGATTGCGCTGCTCAGCGGTGAGGGTGCGCGGCGCACGCCATTCGCGACCTTGGTCCTTCCAGCGGTTGAAGCCACCGTCCATGGAAACGACATCGACGTAGCCGAGTTCGGAGAGGGTCTTGGCCGCGAACGCCGACCGCACACCACCGGCGCAGAACACAACCACCGGGGTGTTCTTGTCCGGGATCCGACTCTCGATCTGTGCCTCGAGATGACCGCGTGGGATGTAGATCGCGCCGGGAATGGCACCCTGCTCGAACTCGTCGGGCTCGCGCACATCAAGGAACACGGTTTCGGGTTCCGAGCTGCGACGAGCATCTCCCTCAGCGGTGTCGATCTCGCGGATCTGCGCCTTGGTCTGCGACAGGAGGTCTCGGAAAGTGGCCATGGATGCCTTCGCTGCTGGGGACTGGGGGGATCAGACCTGGTGGCCTGGACCCGAAACCCTACCGATCTGGTCAGGATTTCGCCACCTGCGCTGCTGGTCCGAGGCGGGAAGTGGGCGAACGGTCAGCGCAGCAGTAACGCCGAGAGCAAGTCCGCCGCTGATCCTCGCAGCACCGCTGTAGCGAGATGATCAAGATCGGTCGGCTCAGCATTGATGATGATCACCGGCCGCCCGGCTTCCACCGCCGTGGGCACCATGCCGGCCACCGGATACACGCTGAGACTGGTTCCAATGGCGAGGAGCAGATCAGCCTCGATCGATGCCCGTTCGGCCCGCGCAAGATCGGCTGGTACGAGACCCTGGCCGAACAGGATCGTGGCCGACTTGATGATGCCTCCACACATTTCGCAGGGCGGGTCCTCCTCACCTGCTCGGACCCGGTCGAGTGCCTCCCCCATGGGGCCGCGTGCACCGCAGTCGACGCATTCCCAACTGTGCACCGTCCCGTGGATCTCAACGACCCGGTCGGGCGGTGTGCCCGCCTGCTGGTGAAGTCCATCGATGTTCTGGGTGACCAACGTATGCAGCCGATTGTCGAGCGCGACGAGTGCGCGGTGAGCCTCATTGGGTTGGGCATCGAACATCTCGGAGCGCGACCGGATCCGCCACGCATCACGTCGGACCTGAGGGTCGGCCAGATACGAATTGATATTCGAACGTCGCTCGGCGGCTGGATCTCGGGTCCAGACCCCATTGGGACCGCGGAAGTCCGGAATCCCCGAGTCGGTGCTGATCCCAGCCCCGGTGAGCACCGCAACCGAACGCGCTGACTCCAACAGTCGGATCGCTCGTTCCAGCGCCTCATTCATCTCGCGGGGATCACTCATCGGTTGATTCCCCGTGCTGATCCCCGACGCCTGCGGTGGGGTCGCCAGTTACCACCCCGCGATCGAGTGCGACATCACGCAATGCCAACTCCTGGGCGAGGCGCTCCACCTTGCCCTCGAGCCGACTCACGTGGACCGACAGGTTCACCGCGACGACCAGCAGAAACAGACACGCGACTGCGAACACGAGGTTGCTGCCGTAGGAGACTCCGAGAGCAGTGGACACGCGATCAATGAGTGGTCGGGTGAGCCCCAACACCACACCAACCACCGCAACGCTGATCCACAGCAGCGCATAGCTCTCCGAGAGCCGACGGCGACGAACCACCTCAACGATGAATGCCAGAAGCAGGAGCGCTGCAACCAATAACGTGATGTTCAGGCGCATTCAGTTTCCTCTCGAGACCGGGCGCCGGAACCGAGCCAGTGCGATGACGAGCATGAGTCGTACCAGGTGATAAGCGCTGCGAAGGAAATTGTTCGAAGGAACTCCTCCCATTCGTTCGCGCATCGCAACCGGGATCTCGACAATACCGAGACCCGCGTAATGGGCGATGAGGAGCGACTCCACCGTGTCGGACAGATACGCACTCGGGTAGTCGTCGGCGAACAACTCGATGGCACGATCGCTGAATGCCCGATACCCACTGGTGGTGTCGGTGACGCTCTGTCCGAGTCGCCGACTCACGACCCGAGAGAGCGTTCGCATACTGAACCGACGACCGCGGGAAACCTCGTAGTCACCTGATCCAGATGTGAACCGAGATCCGATTGCGAGGTCGGCGCCAGCGACAACCGCACCGATCAGTCGCTCAGCTTCGGAAGGATCGTGCTGCCCATCGGCATCGATCTGCATCGCCAGGGAATAGCCCCGAGATCGGGCGAAGCGGAATCCGGTACGAAGGGCCGCGCCCACGCCGAGGTTGAAAGGATGACTGACCACGATCGCCCCGGCATCACGAGCGAGGTCCGCAGTTCGATCCACGGATCCGTCGTCCACGACGAGCACATCGACTGCGAACTCACCAGCGGCGCAGAGTTGAGCCCTGATCAAGGCGACCACGGATCCGACAGTCTCCTGCTCATCGAGCGCCGGAACTATGGCAAGCACACGTGTCCGCACAGTTGGATCACCCTAGTTGACCCACCCCGTGCGACTAGCCTCACTGTCGATGTCCACTCTGGGTCCCACCATGAAAATCCATGCCGTGGCACCCGATCGAATCATCGTCATCATGCCGGCGTTCAACGAGCAGGAAGCGCTTCCGTCCACGCTTGCGGGGCTGTTGGCAACACCACTGCCGCTCGACGTCGTCGTTATCGATGATGGATCAAGCGATGACACCGCAGCGATCGCAACCGCCAATGGAGCGGTGTGCCTCCAATTGCCGTTCAATCTTGGAATCGGTGGCGCCCTTCGCACTGGTTTCCGCTACGCGGTCGAACTCGGATACCAACGCGGCATTCAGTTCGACGCCGACGGTCAGCACGACGCCTCCCAGATCGAAGCGCTGCTCGCACCGCTCGCCGAGGGCGCAGACATGGTGGTTGGTTCCCGGTTCGCCGGCGCGGGCGACTACCGGGTCGGTCGCAGTCGGGGATTCGCGATGAACATTCTGCGCTGGGCCATCCGCAGACTCGCCGGACAGCGCTTCACCGACACCTCCTCTGGATTCAGGAGCTTCGGACCGGAGGTTCTGGCCCTCTTCGCCGCCGAGTACCCGATTGAGTACATGGATTCCGTTGAAGCGCTCGTCATGTCATGCCGCGCAGGGTTCGATGTCCGCGAGGTTCCGACGGTCATGCATGAACGCACCGGCGGCGTGGCTTCCAACCGTAGCTTCCGCCTCGCCTACCACTACGTGCGGGTACTGGTCTCGCTGGCCAATACCCCGAAGGCACAGCGCCGCGTCGCGGAGACCTCCGCATGAGCACCCGCGCCCACGTCATGTTGGCCATCCTCGTCGCGATGGCGATCTTCGTGATCATCCGTCTGGTCCGTCGCCGTCACCTCAAGGCCAAGTACTCCCTGCTGTGGCTCACCCTCGGCGGATTCATGGTCGTGATCGCCGCTGTGCCCGGGCTGCTCGACTGGACCGCCGCCAGGCTTGGGATCTACTACGAACCCACACTTCTAATCCTGCTCGGGTTGGCGCTCATACTGCTCATCGTCATGCACTTCTCGTACGAACTTTCCCGCATGGAGAACCGTGTGCGAACCCTGGCTGAGGAAAGCGCAATCCTTCGGCATCGGCTCGGTGTTCTCGAACGACTGGCCGAAACCTCCTCCGATCAGCCCGTCGATTCCGGCGGAGAACCCGCTGACTCCGGCGGGGAACCCGACCCCCTGCCCTGAACCCGGGATCGAGCCGAGGAACCGATTCAGCGGAAGGGGCCGTTCGGCCCTGCTGCATCAGAGGGATCCAACCGATCCGACGTGGACCGAAAGTGCACAGAACGCACCCGTCCCGAAGGAGTGCCATGACTCTCACCACCGATGCCCCCGTGTTCCCGATCATGACTCTGCGGATCGAGGCATGGCCTGATCCCGTCATTGATGATCTTGGCCATGATCCGCGCTCGAACTACGTCGAACGGTTTTGGCTTCCGGTGCTCGGTCCGTCCACGGTGTGGTTCCTGCGCCAGCTCGCCGACCGACTCGATTCCAGCCCCGAAGGATTCGATCTCGATCTCGTCGAGACAGCTCGTGCCCTTGGCGTAGGAATGCGCGGCGGAAAGCACTCCCCCATGCTGCGCACGGTGGACCGTGCCTGCCGCTTCGGAGCCGCTCGAATGATCGGTACGACTGGTCTCGCTGCGAGGCGCCGGCTTGCCCCGCTCACCCGTGCGCAGGCCGAGCGGCTTCCCGCCTCACTCCAGCGCGCTCACGCCGAGGCCATCGAACGGCCCCGACTGACGCATAGCGTCGAGGATCTCCGGGAGAGGTCCCGATCGCTCGCTCTCTCGATGCTCGATCTCGGCGAGGACGATCAAGCGATCGAACGCCAACTCCATCGCTGGCGATTCCACCCGTCCATGGCCCACGATGCGCTCCGGTGGGCGAAGGAGATCCGGTCCGATTGTCCGTCGCAACCAGCGATCACCGGACGTCCAGCGACTCAGAGGGTCATTCCGGCCCAAGGTCTCCGGCAGGTCACCCATGTGGATCGCCCGCGGATCGGGGCCGTAGGGATAGCGGTCAGGAACGAGCTCGGGTCTTCGTTCGACGAGGCGGGTTGAACGTGCGGGCGAGCTCGAGCAGCAATCGGACGCCGTATCCGGTGCCACCGTTGCTGTTCTCAGCATTCTCACCCTCGGCCCACCACGCTGTTCCCGCAATGTCGATGTGAGCCCACGCAATACCGTCGGCCACGAACTCCTTGAGGAACAGACCGGCGGTGATTGTGCCGCCCCCACGACCCTTGGAGATGTTCCGGAGATCGGCGACATCGGAGTCGAGGTACGGGCGGTAATCAGCGGGAAGCGGAAGCGGCCACATGCGCTCACCGGCTCGCACTGCGGCCTTTTCGACCTCACCGCGGAATGTGTCGTCGTTCCCGAGAACAGCGGCAATGCGCGAACCCAGCGCGATCTCCACCGCACCCGTGAGGGTCGCGAGATCGACAATGGCATCGGGCTTCGCCTCACTGGCCAAACACAACGCGTCGGCGAGGATCAGTCGACCTTCGGCATCGGTGTTGAGGACCTCGACGGTGGTTCCGTTGCGCATGGTGAGCACATCGCCGGGCCGCATGGCATCGCCGTCGCTCATGTTGTCGGTCATCGGGAGATACCCCACCACCCGACAGGCGGGAGCGACCGCCCGCACGGCGGCGAAGAACCCGAGCACGGCGGCAGCCCCGCCCATGTCCATCTTCATGGTCATCATTCCTTCGCCGGTCTTGATCGACAGACCGCCGGAATCGAAGGTGATGCCCTTTCCGACCAGGGCGAGTGTTCCGACCGACGCTGCAGGCGGGTCGTAGGAGATCTCGACGAAGCGCGGATCCTGGGTAGAACCGCGGTTGACGCCGAGCAGGCCTCCCAGTCGCATCCGTTCGATCTGCGCGCGCCCGAGCACCTTGATGCTGAGCCCCTCGCGACGGGCGATGAGACGTGCTTCTTCGGCGAGCGCAGCTGGCGTGAGCGTTCCACCGGGACGGTTGACGAGATCGCGCGCGAAGTTCTGGGCCGCACCGATGGCGGCACCTTCGGCGATCGCCGCGCTGATGCGATCCGATCCGCGGACAACCACTGCAGCCGTCGTAAGGGTCAACTTCGAGGGCTTCGACTTGAACTCGACGAACCGATAGGAACCCAGGACCAATCCTTCGGTCAGGGCCTGTGCGCCCGCAATGCGATCGGGAGCGTTGAGATCGGTGAAGAGCGCACGGACATCAACGGCGAGATGTTTGGAGCGCTTAGCCGCGCGGGAAGCCTGTGCGCCGAAGCGACGAAGACGATCAGGGTCGACCGAAGCTCGCGGACCGACGCCGATGTACACGAGCGTTCGGCCCTTTGCGCCAGCGGTGATGGCTACCTGGTCCGAGCGTCCGGCGAAGCCCTGGGCCAGAAGTGCATCTGCGTCCTTCGCAACCAGTACACGCAGCATCTCGGGAGTGCCCAGTTCGGTCGTGAACGGCATGGCGACGACGTCGGCAACGGCCGGGATCGATTTCGCGGGAATGATCTTCAGCGGCATTGGTTCCTCGTTGGGGTTGGGCGGCTCAGGGTCGGACCGAGCGGGTGGGCAATGAGGTGCCCTCCTGCCAACGGGCCAGCGTCCAGAGGAGATCGGAGAGTCGATTCAGGTAGGGCACCACGACACTGCCGTCGACCACAGCGGACATGGAATCACGCTCAGCACGGCGCACGACGGTACGAGCGACATCGAGCAGTGCTCCGATGCGGTTCTGTCCCGGTACGACGAATTCCGTTGGCGGGTCGAACCGTTCACTGATCGAGTCGATTGTGGACTCGAGCGACGCGACCATCTCATCAGTGACAAGGGTTGCCCCGGGGGTGAGCTTGGCCCGACTGCCGGGATCGGTGGCCAACTCGCCCATGAGCACCCAGAGGTCGCGTTCGATGAGGAGCAGGATCTCAGCCAGCTCGGGTTCGGCTTCTGCCCGGGCAAGACCGATTGCGGCCTGCGCTTCATCGACGGCGCCATAGGCGGTCGGCGCCTCTGAATCCTTGTTCACCCGCCCGCCATAGAGGAGTCCGGTTGTTCCATCGTCGCCGTGGCGTGTGTAGATCTTCACGAACCAGATCCTACGGCCCCGCACTGCGCCCGCCCGCACCGACGGAAGGATCCATTCGGCCCCTCTGATAACATTCCCAAGCCGAAGCTGTCCTGATGGGTAGGGCCAGAGCGCCCCAGCGGTCGGCAACAGATCGTCATCCACCCATCATGTATGTCGTGCAGCAAGCACGTCGTGCAGGGCGCGTCCGACCAGGAGCACCCGAGCAAGGAGTCCCCCGCCATGAGCAGCACGAGCAGCACGAGCAGTTTTCTTGACGCAGCGCGCGAACGTGTCGTGATCTTCGACGGAGGAATGGGCACCGGCATCCAGTTGCGCGGCCTCACCCCCGATGACTTCGGCGGGGAAGATCTCGAGGGATGCAACGAGTTGCTCGCCGTGACCCGACCCGATGTCATCGGTGAACTCCACGCCGCGTATCTCGAGGTCGGGTGCGAGGTCATCGAGACCGATACCTTCGGAGCTTTCGCTATTCCACTCGGCGAGTACGGGATCGCCGACCGGACTCATGAATTGAACGTGGCCGCCGCCCGCCTCGCCCGTGAGGTGGCCTCGAGCTACTCCACCCCCGATCGACCCCGCTGGGTGGCCGGTTCGATCGGTCCCGGCACCAAGTTCCCCTCGCTCGGCCAGATCCGCTACGCGGAATTGCGCGACCACTACGAACTGCAGACCCACGGGCTGCTTACCGGCGGCGTCGATCTCATCATCATCGAGACCATGTTCGATCTGCTCACCGTGAAGGCCGCCATGAACGGTGCCCGACGCGCCATGCGCTCGCTGGGTATCGACGTTCCCCTTCAGGTGCAGGTCACAATGGAACTCACCGGCCGGATGCTCCCCGGCACCGAGATCGCCGCGGCGCTCGCTGCAATTGATCCGCTCCGTCCCGATGTCATCGGCATCAACTGCGCCACCGGCCCGGTGGAGATGGGCGAGCATCTGCGCCATCTCGCCGCCCATGCCCGTATGCCGATCTCGTGCATCCCCAATGCTGGGCTGCCCAGCGTGGTCGACGGGCATATGCACTATGACCTCACGCCCGACCAGCTCGCTGAGCATCACGCCCGATTCATCACCGAACTCGGCGTGAACATCGTGGGTGGCTGCTGCGGGACCACACCCGAGCATCTCGCCGCTGTCGTCGAACGCTGCCGCGATCTCACCCCGGCACCGCGCACACCCATCCACGAAGCGGGTGCAACGTCGATCTACTCACTCGTGCCGTTCGAGCAGGACACCTCGTTCATGATCATCGGCGAGCGCACCAACGCAAACGGTTCGAAAAAGTTCCGTGACTCCCTGCTCGATGGAGATCTCGACACCTGTGTCCAGATGGCCAAGGATCAGGTCAAGGAGGGCGCGCACGTCCTCGATCTCTGCGTTGATTATGTGGGTCGCGACGGCGCCGCCGACATGGATGCCATCGCCCAACTGTTCGCCACGCAGTCGAGCGTTCCACTGGTCCTCGACTCCACCGAACCGCAGGTGCTCGAAGCGGGCCTCTCGTGGCTCGGCGGTCGCGCCATCCTCAACTCAGCCAACCTCGAGGACGGCGATCACGAGGGCAGCCGACTCGATCGAGTCATGAAGCTGGCCAAGGAGTACGGCGCCGCTGTCATCTGTCTTCTGATCGACGAGGAAGGCCAGGCTCGCGATATCGAATGGAAGCTCCGCATCGCGCACCGCATTCACGATCTCGCCGTGAACCGCTACGGGCTCGAATCAAGCGACCTCATCTTCGATGCCCTCACATTCCCTCTCTCGACCGGCGACGACGACCTCCGTGGCGACGCGATCGCCACGATCGAAGCCATCCGGCGTATCAAGAGCGAAATGCCGGGCGTGTTCACAACGCTCGGCGTTTCCAATGTGTCATTCGGGCTCAAGCCTGCGGCCCGCCATGTGCTCAATTCCGTGTTCCTGCACGAGTGCGTGCAGGCCGGACTCGACTCCGCAATCGTGCACGCGGCGCGGATCATGCCGCTCAATCGCATCCCCGATGAGCAGCGTCAGGTCTCCCTCGACCTCATCTATGACCGTCGACGTGAGGGCTATGACCCACTCACCACGTTGCTCGATGTCTTCGCTGATGTGCAGACGACCGAGGTCGAGCAGGAGGACCGCAGCGACTGGACCATCGAGCAACTCCTGAGCCAGCGAATCATCGATGGCGATCGTGAGGACCTAAGCCTCGCGCTTGACGACGCGATGTCCAGCGGTCTTGAACCGCTCACGATCATCAACGATGTGCTGCTGGCCGGCATGAAGGTCGTGGGCGATCTCTTCGCCACCGGCGAGATGCAACTTCCGTTCGTTCTGCAGTCAGCGGAGACGATGAAGATGGCTGTGGCTCATCTCGAACAGTTCATGGAGAAGTCCGACACCGGGGGCAAGGGACGCATCGTTCTCGCCACTGTGAAGGGCGATGTTCACGACATCGGCAAGAACCTCGTCGATATCATCCTCACCAACAACGGCTACGAAGTGCACAACATCGGCATCAAGATCTCGATCGCCGAGATGATCGAGAAGGCGATCGAAGTGAAGGCCGATGCCATTGGCATGAGCGGACTGCTCGTGAAGTCCACACTCATCATGCGCGAGAACCTCCAGGAACTTAACGCCCGCGGTCTCGCCGATATCCCGGTGCTGCTCGGCGGAGCAGCGCTCACCCGCAGCTATGTCGAACGCGATCTTCGTGAGATCTACGAAGGTCGACTCTTCTACGGGAAGGACGCGTTCGAGGGCCTGCGGGTCATGGACCGACTCGGCGAGATCAAACGCGGCACCGAACCCGACGATGCTGAGTGGGGACGGGTGCCGAGCGAGAGCAAGGTCCCGGCCCGCTCCAGCTCACGAGATGCCGACGCTCCTTCAGTTCCCGTACCCGCCCGCTCCCCCGAGGTTGAGACCGACAATACGGTCTTCACCCCTCCGTTCCTCGGTTCGCAGGTGGTCAAAGGCATTGCCATCGACGAGATCGCGGCGTACATCAACGAGACCGCCCTGTTCCGAAACCAATGGCAGTACCGACCCGAGAAGAACGCCGACGGATCGGTTGAGTCCGATGAGGACTTCAAGTCCCGCATCAGGTCGATACTTCGATCACAGCTCGCCGAGGCCAAAGCGAACGACATGCTCATCCCCCAGCTCGTCTATGGCTACTTCCCGGCCAACAGCGACGGGCAGGACCTCGTGATCTGGACCGACGACACCCGCACGACCGAACGCATGCGCTTCTCCTATCCGCGCCAGAACGAGGCGCCCTACATGTGCATCGCCGACTTCTTCCGACCCGTTGGCTCGGCCGAGCCCGACTACGCCGCGTTTCACATCGTCACGATGGGTCAACGAGTCAGCGATGTCGCGGCGGGCCTCTTCGCCGAAAACCGGTACCAGGAGTACTTGCTCGTCCATGGCCTCGGCGTCGAGATGGCCGAGGCACTGGCTGAGTACTGGCACCACCGGATCCGTTCCGACTGGGGATTCGTCGATGAGGATGGCCCCTCGCTCGCCGGCCTGTTTCGCCAGCAGTACCGCGGCGGTCGCTATTCCTGGGGCTATCCGGCCTGTCCCGATCTTGAGGACAACATGCTCGTTGCCGAACTGCTCGACGCTGGGCGTATCGGCATCGAGGTCAACGAAGACACCGGGTTCCAGTATCAGCCCGAGCAGACCACCTCAGCACTTATCTGCCATCACCCGAAGGCCAAGTACTTCATCGCCCGATGATTCGCTGAATCACCCGAGGGCGACAACTACGACAGCAAAGCCCTCGCCACAAGGTCGATGCCGAATGCTGTGAGGATCGCCAGATACAGCAGGCCGGTGGCGGCCATCACAGCGGAGTACGCGCGCTCCTTGAGGGCCAAGCGCGTCGTGATGATCAAGCCGATCGTGGTCACGACACACGCGATCCAGAACCATGTCAGCAGTCCGCCGTAGCCATCATCAATGGTGCCGTTGATGGCTGAGATCATCCCCGTTGGCACCAGTAACAGTGCGACCTCCGGGATCCACAACAAACCGGTCCATCGAACGAGTTCGAGCAATGCACCGCGTGCCAGCCCCGGCTGAACCAGGTACCAGTGTCCGAGCAACATGGCGTCCGTGACCGCACCGAGGAAGAGTGCACCAACCACGAATCGCGCAACCGCCAACCATGCGGGACCACCTGCTTCGAGGCCGGCGGCAATCACGCCGACGAAACCGATCACCGGAGCGATGAGGTCGAGCCGGGGGTCGAACTCGCGTGTCTCCTGATCCTTCGCGGCAGCGGCGCGCTCGATGCCGGTCATCTCGGCGACACGGGCGGAACGGGCCTCGACGAGTTCGTTCTGCCCCGCGACTCCTGCTCGGCGTCGCAGGATCGAGGAGACAAGTACCCCAGTGGTGACGAGTCCGACAAGGAGCGCAGAGAAATCGCGAACCGGAAGGGGTTCGATCACCGATACACCGACCCAGAACGCGCCGAACGCCATGAGCGCATAGGTTCCGCGCATGAGCCAGCCGTAGCCGAGGGAAACCTCGCGGCGTCGGGTCGTGACCCAGACGAAGAGCAGCCCGCCGGTTGCCCATTGGAGCAGCAGCGAGGATGCGTCGAAATCAATCATGAGATTGCGATCCGGATGTCAGGCATCGACCGAAACCAGCGCATGATCGGCAGAGTTGAGCGGGTCAGGACCAGTTGCTGCGGTGGCCACGATGTCCTCGAGTCGGAAGCCGAAACGACCGGGGAGATAGATGCCGGGCTCGACGGAGTACACATTGCCGACCTCGAGCTGATGGCTGTTGCCGACCACAATGTAGGGGTCCTCATGTTCCTCGACGCCGATGCCGTGGCCGGTTCGGTGCATGAACCATTCGCCATATCCGGCGTCGGTGATGGGTCCACGAGCAGCCGCATCGACGGCCTCGCACGTGGTTCCCACTGACCCAGCGGCGACGGCAGCGCGCTGCGCATCGAGCAGCACTCCGTAGACCTCCAGCATCTCCTGAGAGGGATCACCCGTCACGACACAACGGGTGATGTCTGAGCAATACCCCGCTCCCCCCTCGGAATGCATGGTTCCGCCGAAATCGCAGAGCACGACCTCGTTGGGCCCGATCACGCGGTTGCCGGGTTCATGGTGCGGGCTGGCAGCGTTCTCACCCGCAGCAACGATGGCGAAGTTCACACGGTGATGGCCCTCGGCGAGAATCCGACGGCTCAATTCTGCGGAGACTTCCGCCTCCGTGCGCCCGATGAGCGCGATTTCCCCCGACTGGAGCTCGGCAGCAATGCGATCGACCGCAGCTCCGGCCGCCCGCAGCACGGCGAGTTCATGCGGATCCTTGACCGAGCGAAGGGGACCGATCACCTCAGAGGCATTCGAGAATGCCACGGCTGGCAACTGCGTTTGGAGGCCAACGAGGAACTGCGACCAGGTGCGGTTGCCGATCGCGGCGTGGCGAGCGGATCCGACGAGTTCAGAAACGATGGCCACGGGATCCTCGGATTCGCCCCAACCACGCAGAGCGAAGACCTCGGAGCGATGGACAACCCTCGGAACCTCGAGCTTCGGCACCACAAGAGTGGGCTCACCATCGACCGGCACCACCAACATGGTGAGGCGTTCGAGCGGCATGGCCTCGTATCCAATGAGCCACGGAAGATCCGGGCCGACCGAAAGCAGACACACATCGATGCCGGCGCCGACCATGGCGGCACGAACGCGGGTGAGTCGGTCCTGATGCATCCCGGCGAGACTACCGGCCGCTGTCAGCGGCGTCGGCGGCCTGACGGGCGTGATAGCTGGATCTGGTCAGCGGACTCGACTCGACATGGTCGATCCCCAGCGCCTCTCCGACCTGCTTGTAGTTCGCGAACTGTTCGGGCGTGACCCATCGGGCAACTGCGAGATGGTTCGAGGTCGGGCGCAAGTACTGGCCGATGGTGACGATGCTGACTCCGACTCCGGCAAGGTCGGCGAGCGTGGCGTACAACTCTTCGTCGGTCTCGCCCATTCCGACGACGAGACCTGACTTCGTGGTGAGTCCGGCCCGTCGGGCCCGTGCGAGTACCGCCAACGATCTTGCATAACCAGCCGAAGGTCGCACGGCCCGTTGTAGGCGCGGGACCGTTTCGACGTTGTGATTCAGAACGTCGGGATGAGCTCCGAAGATGATGTCAAGAGCTTCGGGACGACCGCGACAGTCGGAGATGAGGACCTCGACCTGTGTACCGGGCACCCGGTCGCGGATGGCCCGAACAGTGGCCGCCATGGCGCCGGCACCCTCGTCGTCGAGGTCATCGCGGGCCACCGTTGTCACGACGGCGAATGAAAGCCCCATGCGCGCTACTGCCTCGGCCACGCGTGCCGGCTCTTCAGGATCGAGCGGTTCGGGATGGCGGGTATCGACCAGACAGAAGCCGCAAGCCCGGGTGCATCGTTCTCCGTTGATCATGAACGTGGCGGTGCCATCGGACCAACACTCCGAGAGATTGGGACAGCCCGCCTCTTCACAGACCGTGACGAGTGAGAGTTCGCGTAGGGTGCGCTTGAGTTCGAGGGGGCGACCGCTGAGATCGAGTCGGGCCCGGAGCCACTCGGGTTTGCGCTCGTCGACTTCGAGTCCACCAACCACTCCCGCCTCGGCGAGACGTCCACGTAACCGCAATGAGGGACCTTCGACGACAGTGGTCGCCCCAGCCGTGACGCCGTGATCAGCGGCCGTTCGCACCGGAGCACCCGCGCCGAGACCGCGACTGAATGCGCTCAGGTCTTCGTTGTCCCGTGATAGATCGCGCCACACCACCGCGGCACGCTCCCAGGTTCGACCATCGGGCGCCCAACGCGCTGCAGCTCGAGCAGTGACGGCGTCGACGACCTCACGCATGGAGACATCGATTCCCTCAGCAGTCAACGAGGTCACCGCTTTGCCAACAATGCCGCACGGCACAATGTGGTTGAACATCTCCATCTGTGGTGACACGTTGAGCGCGAACCCGTGCATGGATCGACCGCGCGCAAGCCTCACGCCGATCGCGGCGATCTTGCGCGGATGTTCGGAGTCGGGATCGACCCAGACTCCCGGGTACTGCTTGAGACGACCAACGTTGCCAAGACCGAGATCGGCGAGAGTGTCGATGACCAACTGCTCGACCGAACAGACATAGGCCACGGTGTCGGCCATTCCTCCCCCACGCTTTCCGGGAACCGACAAGATCGGATAGCCGACGAGTTGGCCGGGGCCGTGGTAGGTGACGTCACCCCCGCGATCAGCTCGCACGAGTTCAGCGCCGACTGATCCGGGTTCGACCAGCACATTGGCGATATCCGCCCTGGCTCCCATGGTGTAGACGTGCGGATGCTCAAGCAGCAGCAGCCAGTCGTCCTCCCCATGAGCGAACAACGCATGCTGGAGATCGAGAGCTTCACCGTAGGGAACCTGCCCGAGCCAGCGGACCCGAAGCGGGCGCGACGGAACAACCTGAGCTGATCCGCCGGCATCGACCATCGCTAGAGCTCCGCCTCCCAGTCGCGGGTCTCCAAGATTTCCTTCACTTCGCGCAGGAATGCTGCCGCGTAGGCGCCGTCGAATGCTCGATGATCCCAGGCCATGGCGAGCAGACCCACCGAGTGGATTGCGATGGCTTCGGAGCCGTCGGCAGACGCCACCACCACCGGCCGACGATGCACACCGTCAGTGCTGAGAATGGCGACCTGGGGCTGGTTGATGATCGGAAGCACAAGATGACTGCCGAACGAACCCGAGTTCGAGAGCGTGAAGGTGCCGCCGGAGATGTCGTCAGCGGACAGCGACTTGGAACGCGCACGCGCTGCGAGGTCGTCGATATCGCGAGCGATGGCCCGCAGGCGCTTGTCGTCGGCTTCGTGGATCACCGGAGCCAGCAGTCCTTCGAAATCGATGTCGACGGCGATGGAAAGGTTCACGTAGTTGTGCACGATGAGTTCGCCCTCTCCAACCGTGGCGTTGAGGTGCGGAAAATTCCGCAGCGCGTCGACCACAGCACGGGAGATGAACGGGAGATAGTTGAGTCCGAAGCCCTCATCGGCACGGAAGGACTCACGGTGGGCACGGCGGACCCGCTCAACGTTCTCGTAGTCAACCTCGATCACGGTATAGGCGTGCGGTGAAACCTGCTTGGACATCACCATGTGTTCGCCGGTGCGGCGACGGATGTTGTTGAGCGGCTCGACGGAGTCACCGGTACCCGAGCGCGGAGTGGGCTGCGTGCGCCGACCGGTGGAGGTCGATGCCCCGACCACTGGAGCAATCGGGCGAGCCGCTGCAGCACCCGGAGCGGAGACCCGGGAGCGGATCGCCGCTTCGACATCGTTGCGGGTGACCCGACCACCGGGACCCGTGCCAGTGATCGTGGATGCATCGAGTCCGTACTGATTGACGAGCTGCCGAACGATCGGCGACTGCAGACGGCCATCCGAGGAACCCGACGCAGCTACAGGAGCAGGAGCAGCGGGGGTGGGCGCTGGAGCTGGAGCAGGGGCGGGCGCTGGGGCTGGGACAGTCGGGGCGGGCTCGGGCTCCGTGGCGACGGGTTCGGGTTCCGGAGCAGCTGCGGGTTCAGGAGCAGCTACCGGGGCCGGGGCGGAACCAGCGTCGCCGACGACGGCAATCACGGTTCCGACATCGACGGTGTCGCCCTCGGGCACACGGATTTCGGTGAGGACGCCAGCAACCGGCGACGGCACCTCGGAGTCGACCTTGTCGGTTGAGACCTCGAAGAGGACTTCGTCGGCAGCAACTGAATCACCGATCTGTTTGAACCACTTGGTGATCGTTCCTTCGGTCACCGATTCCCCGAGTTGGGGCAACTGGATCTCGGCCATTGTGAGGATTCCTCCGATGGGGGCTGTGAAGCGATTGTGGGGCTGTCGTGATGTGAGCAGCGAAAAAGATCTGATGTGAGGCTACCGAAGTGCGGGAGCGGTACCCGACGATCAGTGAAGCGAGCGTCCGGTGAGCGCAAGGACGCTCTCACCGAAGAGTTCACTCAGTGTTGGGTGCGGTTGGATGAACTGGGCGACCTCGTCAGCAGTGGCCTCCCAGTTGACGGCCAGATAGGCCTGTCCGAGCTGCTCGGTGACCCAGGGGCCGACCATATGCACGCCAAGCAGACGACCACCGGTACCGTCCGCCCGCTTTTCCGCGATGATCTTGACCATGCCCTCGGGTTCGCCGAGGATCAGGGCACGACCGTTGCCGGAGTAACGGTGCTTGCTCACGATCACATCGAAACCGGCTTCCTTCGCCGACGCCTCGGTGTGACCCACGAAGCTCACCTCGGGATGGCAGTAGATACACCACGGCACCTTGCCGTAGTCGATCGGATCTGGATCCTCACCGAGGATGTCCTTGATGATGAGGATGCCCTCAGCGAAACCGATATGCGCCAGCGCTGGCGTAGCGATCAGATCGCCGATCGCATAGACGCCCGGTTCGGCAGTACGGCACAGGGCGTCCACCTCGACATGACCACGATCACTGATGGTGACGGCAGTGCCGGCGAGATCAAGGTTCTCCGAGAGCGGCCGTCGACCGACAGACACCACAACGGTTTCGACTTCGATGGACTCGCCGTCGCCGAACTGCACGACGGTGCCGTCGGCCGTCGGGCTGTGGCCGTTGACGGTGACACCGGTGCGTACGTCGATGCCCCGGTCCTTGAAGGACTTCAGCACGATCTTGGTGATGTCCTCATCGCAACCGGGGAGGATCTTCGGAAGCCCCTCGAGAATCGTGACCTCGGTGCCGAGATCGGACATCATCGATGCGAACTCGCATCCGATGGCGCCGCCGCCGATGACGACGGCACTGGCCGGCAGGGTCTGAAGTGAGAGCACCTCATCAGAGGTGACGACTCGGGTGCCATCGACCTCGAAACCAGGGATCGTGCGCGGCACCGACCCTGAGGCAAGAACGACATGCGTGCCGGAGAGTTCGACGTCACCCGATGAACCCCCGGAGACCTTCACGAGGTGATCAGCGCCGAGGGTTCCGATGCCGTCGTAGACCGTGACCTTGCGACGCTTCAGCATCCCGTTCAGACCACCGTGGAGCATGTCGATCACGCTCTGTTTCCGGGTCTGGGTGACGCCGAAATCGAGTGTGGGCTCCGAGGTGGTGAGTCCGAACTGCGCCGCCGATTCGATAGCCCTGCGCACCGACGCTGTCTCCAGAAGTTCCTTGGCCGGAACGCAGCCCACATGGAGGCAGGTGCCACCGACCTTGGCCTTCTCGATAAGAGCTATTCGAAGCCCCGCCGAGGCGCCGTAGAGCGCCGCCCCGTATCCGCCGGGACCACCACCGATGATGACGACATCGAACTGCTCGGCCACTTGGCCACCTCCGTAAGAGCGAACTCTGAGAGCCTACCCATCGCTCATGGGGCCTCGGTTGGTGACCCACGACACTCAGAGTCCGAGCGATGGAGCGCAGCCCCGATCGGCCGGAGGTCACGGCACCGCAGGCTTACTGCTGCTGCTGGCGCTCGTGAAGCAAGCGACCCGGGGGTTGATGCATGGTGATCTCCGCCATCGGCAATCGACGGATCTCGACATCCGGTGTCACCGACGCTCCCGCCTCCCCCGAGAAAACTCCGCGCAGAGGCTGAACATCCTCGTAATCGCGCCCGTGACCGATCTTCACATGTCGCTGACCGACCGCCGATTGGTTCGTGGGATCGAGAGCGAACCATCCGAATCCGGGCACAGCGGCTTCGAACCATGCATGGGTCTGAACCCGCACGGCGTCATCTCCAGCGGTGGATGCTTCCTCGGAGTCGTCGAGGATCGTCTCGTCCCGGGTGAAGAGATAGCCCGATACATATCGCGCAGGTATGCCCTGACTGCGGCAGAACGACACCCCAAGATGGGCGAAGTCCTGGCACACACCATGCCCATGGGCGAGAACCTCGTCAACGGGCACGCCAACGGTGGTCACCCCACGTTCGTAGCGCAGCGATGCCCCCACGAGGCGATGCAGCGCCAACACCCAGCCCACGACATCAGGGCCGGCGGCAACAGTCGCCTCAGCCGCCCGACGGGTGATCTCCACTCCCCAATCCGCATGCGGAGTCCGTTCGAGGTACTCAGCATATTCATCGAGAAACGCCGGATCGTTGAGTAGTTCCGGCCGACTCAGGCCCATCGGCAGCGGGCGCTCCCGTGTATCGACGGTGGCCTCGGCAAGTACTTCGAGAGATGCGTGCGGCGCTCGGGTGCCGAAGGCATCGACTCGTGTTCCCCAGTAATCCGTGTAGGACGCCACTTTTGCGGCAGGAGCACAGGTGACCCGATAGCTCACCAACTGTTGGAACTCATCGGTGCACGGACACGCCCGGAGTTCGTTCTGCGACTCGCGCACGAACCCGTCGTACGCGAAGGAACTGCGATAACGGATGTCGAGTCTCATGGTCGTCCCTCTCCGGGGAACACCTGCAAGGTATGCAGATCGAATTCGTGAGCACTGGTGAAGTACTGCGCAGCCACGGC
>WLCQ01000029.1 GCA_009705225.1 Actinomycetota bacterium
CGAAGACGCCGACTCCGAAGGCGTCGAGGGCAAGTTCTACGTCTGGTCGATCGATGGGGTCCGGATCATTGCCGGCCCCGACGCCGAGGCGGCGATCGATTGGTACGGGGTCACCGAGGCCGGAAACTGGGAGGGGACGAACATCCTCGAACGCGTGGTTCGGGGCGATATCGCTCGACCCGAATCGGTCGAGCGGGCGCGTGCCGCGCTCTTCGAAGCCCGCGAGCAACGGGTGCGCCCCGGACTCGACAGCAAGGTGCTTCTGGAATGGAACGGGCTCATGCTGGCCACACTGGCCGAAGCGGCGGCCGCCACCGGCGATCAACGTTGGCTCGACGCCGCTGTCGAGACCGCCGAGTTCCTGTGCGAGAACCTCCGACGCTCCGATGGCCGGTGGCTTCGCACATGGCAGGGCCCAATCGACGGTTCTGCCGCCGACGGCCACGCCAAGATCCTCGCCTACGCCGCCGACCACGGAGCGATGATCGATGCGTTCGTCCGACTCGCGGAAGCATCCGGGCAGCGCCGATGGATCAATGAAGCAGTTGCCACTGCCGATGCGCTCATCGAACTCTTCTGGGACGAGGAGAAGGGCGGCGTGTTCAGCACCGGCTCCGACGCCGAGGCACTGGTGACCCGGCCGAAGGAACTGATGGACAACGCCACTCCCGGCGCGAACAGCCTCGCCGCCGTGGGACTGCTGCGCCTCGCGGCGATCACCGGCAGCGATCGATATCGCTCTCTCGCCGCGCAGATCGTCACAATGCTGGGCGAGGCCGCCGGTCGTCTTCCTCTCGGCTTCGGCCATCTGCTGTATGCCGTCGAGCTGTACGCGTTCGGGTCCACCGAGATCGTGGTCACCGGCGATCGGCCCGATCTCGTCGGCGCCGTCCAGCAGCGCTGGACCCCGGGTGCGGTGCTGGCCTGGGGCGAACCCACAGCCTCGCCACTGTGGGAAGGGCGCGACGATACGGGCGCTGAAGGCCGCGCCTATGTGTGTCAGGACTACGCCTGTGGACTCCCCGCCGACGATGTCGCGATGCTGATCACCCAACTCGGCAATTGATTCGGCGACATCGGCGGTGGCGAACTGCGCCGTTCACCAGTGTCCGCGGTGCACGATGTCATCGAGCGATCGACGAGGACGCATCGACGACTGACTCGCCCGCTGTTCTGCGGTCGCGTGGCCGATGGCGATCGTGCCCACCGGTCGGCGATCAACAGGAATGCCCAAAGCTTCCTTGATCGCAGACTCATGCTCGAACTGACCGAAGAACACTGCGCCGAGTCCCTCGTCGACTGCCGCGAGGAGCGCGACCATGGCACTGAACGCCGAGTCGACGTACCAGTACGGGACTGCCCACGCGTCCTGTCCCGTTCCGAGACCGGAATGCGCTTTATCGGTTTCGCTGTAGCGCTCGACATACGCGCTGGGATCCGAGACCGGAATGAGCAGCACCGGGGCGACGAGAAGACCAGGCCAGGGAAACTTCTCTCGCCTCTCAGCGGTGAGACTGGCGTTCCAATACCGATCCGTCTCGGCCCCCTCAAGCACCACGAGATCGAGACCCTGCGTATTTCCGGCTGCGGGAACCCGAACAGCGAGTTCACAGATCCGATTGACGACCTCGGGATCGATCAGTTGATCGGTGAATGAGCGCACCATGCGCCGCGCTCTGACGACATCGGCGAACTGCATCACCGAAGATGGATCACTTGAGTTTGGCGAGATCCTCGGCCATGGCCCAACCGAAGGCCACGAGTGAATCGCCGCTCTTGGCCTTCACGCCCTTGAACAACGACACGACCGCTGGATCGAACGAGTCGGGATCGAGTGACTCATGATCGAGCGACAGCGGGAACGAACCATCGCCGGTGGCAGTGAAGATCTGGTCGTTGTACGAACTCGAATCGATGCCGAATCGCTTGGCCAGACGACGACCCCAGGCGCGTTCTTCGCCGGTGGCCTTGTGATCCGGGCGGGGAACGATGTCGTCGAGAGTCTTGAAGGCTTCATAGCCAGCTGCGGTGGTGAACCGTGTGCCGACGAGAACATCTTCGTCGGGGAACGCCATGACCGACCGTTTGAACTGATCGTGCATCATGGCCTTGAGGATCGAATTGCGCTTGGCGGTGCGCTTCACCGATGCAAGACCGATCAGGACACTCGGCGTGCCGCCGATTCGCTCGAGGGTGCAGAACGAGAAGCCCTTGAGCCCCGCGTCGCGAGCCATGGTGACCAGCACCCATGCCTCGACCTGCTTGGAGAGAAGGCCAGCTTCGAAGCGGCTGGGGCCGTCGACGCAGATATCTGCCATCTCGGCCAGCTCCGCATCGCTGAGCTGGGTGCAATCCTTAGTAACGACCTCAATAGCCATGTGTGTCTGCTGCCTCTGAAAAGAGCCCCTGAAAAGGAGAAAAGCGGACACATAGTCCACCGCGTTGAGGCGCCGAGCGCAATTCCGCAAAGTAGGGTCCCCCGCCGTGACCATTTTCATCTCCATCCTGATCGCCGTTCTGGCAGGCGGGGTATGGGCTCTCTCCCTGCGCCGCCTCCGTCAACGACGTCAGTTGATCGCCGCCCCGAAGCAGGTGTCCCGGACACTACGGGCCTATACCGGTGGCCGTTGGGACGCAGTTATCGCCCGGGCCCCGGGCTGTCTCACCCTCTCCGGGGGCGCCGACGACGGCGAGTGGCGACCCGCTGTTGAGCTCGCATTCGGACACTCGCTCGTTCAGCGCGACCGCTGCGCCGAGGCCATCGCCCATCTGGAACGCGGCCTCCTGCTGCAATCTGCCCGCCGGCAGGCCCACGGCGGCGACGGCTCCCCCACTGCCGCTGAGGCGAAGATGCGCCACATGCTCGGGTACGCGTACGCGGCCACATATCAAGCCTCAGCGGCGATCAGGGAGTACCGACGGGTGCTAGCAACACCGGGACTCGATCCTGCAATCGGTACGCGGGTTACGGCAGCGATCGCCGCCCTCGACCAGTCCGACTGACGACTCGATTCTGCCCGTCAGGCGATCGCGTCGGGGCCGAGCAACACCCGCAGTTCTGCGAGCAGACCGGTCGTGGCATCCACGTTGAACGCATCGGGCAACCGGAGCACCTGGCGTTCGCCGATGTGAAGAAACACCTGAGATTCACCCTGGTGATCGCCGAGTAGTGCCTTGAGTGCGCTGAGCATGGCATCGCTCAGACCTGAGGGGCTGATGTTGACATGAAGCGGCGGGTTGCCGTCGGTGACGGGCTCGAACCGTTGAAGTTCGGTGGCCATGATCTTCGGTTGGTCGTCACGGGTGTCAACCCTTCCCTTGACGATCACGACGGCGTCGTCTTCAAGGAGATGTCCGAAGGTCTGCATGGTCTTCGGGAAGATCATGACCTCGACCGAGGACTGGAGGTCCTCGAGCACGAAGGTCGCCATGAGGTCCCCCTTGCGGGTCCACTTACGCTGCAATGACGTGACGAGCCCGCCAATGACGCGAATGGAACCGTCCTCGACCCCTTCGAGATCAGCGATCGAACATTCGACTCGTCGACGAAGCGAGGCTTCAGCGCCCATGAGTGGGTGATCGGAGACGTAGAGACCGAGCATCTCCTTTTCGAAGGCGAGGCGCTGGCGCTTGTCGAAGTCTTCGGAGGGGATGTCATAGCGGTTTGCAGGAGCGACACCTGCGGGTGCGTCGTCGAACGCCGCCGAGAAGAGATCAAACTGACCCTCCGCTTCCTTGCGGCGACGCACGACCGTGTCGTCGATGATCTTGTCGTAGTACCCGAGCAGACCCTTACGGCTGTAGCCCATGGAGTCGAAGCCACCAGCTTTGATGAGCGACTCGATGGTGCGCTTGTTGAGCACGTTGGTGTCGACACGATCGCAGAAGTCGTAGAAGTCCACATACGGGCCACTGGCGTCGCGCTCGGCAACGATCAGCGACACGAGTCCCTCACCCACATTGCGAACCGCTGACATTCCGAATGCAATATCGCGCGAACCATCGGGTTGATCGACAGCGATGAAATCGCTGGCCGACACATTGACATCGGGCACCAGAACGGCGATGCCGCGCTGACGACACTCGTTGAGATAAACCGCCGCTTTGTCGAGATTCTGCTTGACGCTCGTGAGCAGTGCGGCGAGGTACTCGACCGGATGATGGGCCTTCAGATACGCGGTCTGATAGGCGATGAGTCCATAGCCGTAGCTATGGCTCTTGTTGAAGGCGTAATCGGCGAAGGGTTCGATGATGTCGAACAGCGAGGTACCGATACTGGCGCCGTAGCCGACCGTGTCGCAGCCCGCCACGAATTTCTCGCGCTCAGCCTGGATGAGTTCGCGAACCTTTTTGCCACAGGCCTTGCGGAGGTTGTCGGCCTCGGCGAGCGAGTAGCCGGCGAACTTCTGCGCCACCCGCATCACGGACTCCTGATAGATCATCAGTCCGTAGGTATCGCCGAGGAGTTCAGCGAGATCGTCGTGCAAGTACTCGATCGGTTTGCGGCCGTTCTTGCGATCGGCGTAGTCGTTGTGCATGTTGGCCGCCATAGGCCCGGGCCGATAGAGCGCCACGAGTGCGGCCACGTCCTCGAACGAGGTCGGGGCAAGTGAGCGCATGAGCGCCCGCATTGGTCCACCCTCGAGTTGGAACACACCGATGGAGTCACCGTCGCGCAGCATCTGCAGGGTGAGATCGTCGTCGAGCGGCACCGTATCGATGTCGAGTTCGATGCCGCGGGTCTCGCGCAGCATCTCGACCGTGTCGGAGATGACATCGAGATTGCGCAGGCCTAGGAAATCCATCTTGAGCAGGCCGAGGTCCTCGACACCATGCATTTCGTACTGAGTGACCACCGGGGAGAGTTCGGGATCGACCCCGGCCTCGTTCTTGCGCTGGATCGGGAGATATTCGGTGAGCGGTTCCTTGGTGATCACCACGGCGGCGGCATGGATGCCGTCCTGACGACGAAGACCCTCAAGCCCGCGGGCCACGTCGATGACCTGTCGGGCATCATCGTCGGAGGCGTACATCTCGCGCAGGTCGGCGGCCATCTTGAAACCATCGGCGAACTTCGGATGCTCCTCGAGGCACGCGTAGAGCGGGGTGTCGCGTCCCATCACCAGCGGGGGCATGGCTTTGGCCACCTTGTCGCCGACGGCATAGGGATAGCCGAGCACGCGGGCGGCGTCGCGTACGGCAGCACGGGCCTTGATCGTGGAGAACGTGACGATCTGCGCGACGTGGTCGCGCCCGTACTTCTCCGCCGCATACCGGATCATTTCATCGCGATAGCGGGAGTCGAAGTCCATGTCGATATCCGGCATCGAGATTCGGCTCGGATTGAGGAACCGTTCGAACAGAAGGTCGTACTTGATCGGATCGAGATCGGTGATGCGCAATGTGTAGGCAACCGCGCAGCCAGCAGCCGAACCACGGCCGGGACCGACCCGGATCCCGCTGTCGCGGGCATGGCGGATGAGATCCCACACGATGAGGAAATAGGAACTGAATCCCATATCGGCGATGACCTTGAGTTCGTAGGCCAACCGCTCAACGACGGTGTCGGGAATCTGCGCACCCCAACGCTCCTTCGCGCCTTCCATCGTGAGATGCCGCAGGTAGTCGGCATCGTCGGTGAAACCGGGGGGCAGCGGGAAGTTCGGGAGTTGCGGCTTTCCGAACTCGATCTCGACGTCGCATCGTTCGGCGATCCAGAGCGTGTTGTCGCAGGCCTCGGGAACCTCGGAGAACAGCCGACGCATCTCGGCGGCACTCTTCAGATAATGCTGATCGCCGGAGAACTTGAAGCGGTCGGGGTCGCTCATCAGCGATCCGGTCTGCACACACAACAGCGCGTCGTGCGACACGGCATCGTGCTGATGCGTGTAGTGGCTGTCGTTGGTGGCCAGCAGCGGGGCCCTGAGCTTGCGGGCCAACTCGAACAGCATCGGGTTGGTGGTGTGCTGCTCGGGAATACCGTGATCCTGGATCTCGACGAAGAGGTTGTCGCGCCCGAAGATGTCCTGCAGTCGGGCCGCCTTCTCCAGCGCACCGCGTTCATCGCCCTGCATGAGGGCCTGCAGCACCTGACCACCGAGACATCCGGTCGTGGCAATGATGCCCTCATGATGGGCAGCAAGTAGCTCCCAGTCGACCTTGGGCTTCATGTAGTAACCCTCGAGATAGGCGCGACTCGAGAGCTGGATGAGGTTCTTGTAGCCGATGGCAGTCTCGGCCAATGCCGTGAGGTGGTAGTACGCCTTGCGCCCGCCATCGGACTCGCCACCGGAGTCGTCCATCCGCCCCCGACGGGCCGGACGCTCCGTGCGATGTTCGTAGGCCTGATAGAGCTCAGTACCGATGATCGGCTTGATGCCGACATCCTTGGCCGCTCGGTACATGTCGAGGATGCCGTACATATTGCCGTGGTCGGTGATGCCGATGGCGGGCTGCCCATCGGCTGCCGCTGCGGCAACCACGTCGGTCACCCGCGCCGCTCCGTCGAGCATCGAGAACTCGGTGTGCAGATGGAGATGGGTGAACGAATCGGGCACCCGGATGCTCCTGGGAGGGTCGGATTATGGGCGGTTCGGAACGAATCACAGCCATGTGATCCGCCCGGCGGCGACCGTATCACCGCGGATTCGACGGTGTCGCCGGGCCCGCCAACAGACCCACCACGGGTGTAGGTCCCCGCCATGAACAAGCTGCGGTCCTAGCGTGATCCCATCCCGAGCAGCATTCGGGGAATGCATCCGGGGGGCGCAATTGATGCCGGAGTTCTCTGGTTTCGGACGCACCCACGACCACGAAGGAGGCCGTCATGGCCACAGATGACCGCTCCACACTCGATCTGCTGCGCGGATCGCGGATTACCGCCTACAGCATCGGAATTGTGAGCCTGATGGCCGGGCTCTTCCTACTCTTCTGGCCCGACAAAACAGCACACGTCGTCGGCGTGATCCTCGGCGTGCTGTTCCTCGTGTCGGGCTTCGCCCAGTCCGCCGAAGCCGTCACCACCCACCGCAAGGGTTCCGCATGGGGATTCCTACTGCTACGTGGTGTCGTCAACATCGGCTTCGGTCTGGTCCTGATCTTCTGGGCCGGCGCCGTCTCCACCACCATCGTGTGGCTCATCGGACTCGACTTCGTTATCACCGGCGTGCTGGCGCTCATCGCCTCGCTGCTCATCGACAAGGAGATGGGTCGCGCAAGCCTCATCATCCACGGACTGCTCAGCATCGGTATCGGCATCGCAGTCATGGCCTGGCCGAACTCGATCAAGTACGCAGCGGCGATCCTGATCGCCATCGTGATGATCCTGATCGGCCTTCTGATGCTGGCATCGGGCTACCAGCTCTCGAAAGCCTCGAAGGCCCTCGCCTGATTCAGGCTTCGAGCAACTGAATCCTCTAAAGGTACGTCCCGGGTCGGTCCTCGATGGTCGGCCCGGGACGGCCATCGAGGTCAGGGGCCCCGCTCGGCCCGAGTGAACCGGGAGGAAGCCCTCGCATGTTCTCGAGCTGCTGGCGGGCAGCCATCTGTTGAGCGAACAGCGTGGCCTGAATGCCGTGGAATAACCCTTCGAGCCAGCCCACGAGCTGGGCCTGGGCCACCCGCAGTTCGATCTCGGTCGGGGTACCTTCCTCCTGGAACGGAAACGCCAGCCGATTCAGCTCCTCTCGCAGGTCCTCCGACAGCGCCGAGCCCAATTCAGTGATCGAGCGGTCATAGATCTCACGCAGTCGCTGGCGGGAGGGCTCGTCGAGCGGGGTCGAGCGCACCTCGTCGAGCAACTGCTTGATCATCGAACCGACTCGCATCACCTTGGCCGGCTCGGAAACGAACTCCCGCTCGGTGACATCGTCTGATGGAGCTGCAGAGGTGTCACTCGCCCCAGTGGAGATGAGTTCGACGGGATTTTCCTGCGAAGAGGTCATGGACCATTCTCCCCCATGGGACGTTTGATCGCTCAGCCGAATGCCGTGAGGAACGGCACCAGCATCTCATCGGCCGTGAGAGACCCGTGACGGGCCCGCAGTTCGTACAGACCGGTATCGGTGGGATCGGTGTAACTGACGACCTCACGGGCCACCAGAGCGACGTCACCAAGGCGCACGCGGGCCTCATCGGTGACGACGGGGCCGAACCAGCCCTCGTCGATGATCTGATCAACGCCGAGGATCCAGCCGGTATCACTGTGATGCGCCACGGCCGCTTCGAGCAGCTGCCGGGAACGACCCGGGCGGGCATGGAGCCACCGGAACCGCCCTTCGCCCGATTGCACGTCGACATGAGACAGCACCTCGGGATGCGGCGTGATCACCTTTTCTCCCACATCGACCTGACCGTGATCGGAGATGACAACCAGGGCAGCGCCGGTGGGCAGCACCTCGAGAAGATCAGCAACCAACCGATCGGCGGCTCGCAGTTCTGCCTCATAATGCTCAGCGAGACCGAACTCATGGGCAATCTTGTCGATGCCGTCGTAGTAGGCGTAGATGAACGGCTCGTTGCGTCGCAGTGCTCCCGCGACCTCGGCGACGAGCGTGGACGGCATGCGCCAGCCGAGATGCCGCGCTCCAGCAAGATGCGCACGGGTGAAACCGGTCTCCCGGAACTCAGCGCGTGTCACAACCGGAGGCCGCTGACCCTCGAATGCTGCGTGGGGCTGGGTGCGTTCGGGCACGATCGCAGCCCGGGCATCACGACTATCTGCGTTCCAGCGCAGCACATTGAGAATCCGTCCGTCCACACGCATGCGGTAGCCGACAATCCCATGGACCCCCGGTGCGAGACCCGTGGTGATCGATGTCAGGGCGGTCGCGGTGGTCGTAGGAGCGACGCTCGTGATCGCCCGCCCCGCGAGACTTCGCACTGTGGGCGCGCAGTGCGCATGGCGCTCAAGTTGCTGCCAGCCCAGCCCATCGAGCACAAGAACGACGACCTGTTCGGCCTCAAGGAGCTCCGCTGACATCCAGTCCGGTGGCTCGCGATCGAGATCGAGGAGAGCCGGGATGACACTGTCGATACAGGCTCCGCCGTATTCGGGCAGCAGCGGTCGTAGAGCCTCCACGACGGACCTCCTTGTCGGAGATGGTCACGGTAGCGCCCACCATCGGACGTGGCGCAACGCACTGGCGCCCCTCCACCTACGATGAACCCCGTGAAGGTGTCCACCCGAGGTGACTATGCGAGTAGAGCCCTGCTCTCGCTCGCGCTCCACGCCGACGAGGGCGGCCCTACCTCGGTCCGTGACATCGCGGAACGTACCGGACTCCCCCAGCCCTATCTCGAGCAGATCCTGCTGGCCCTCAAGGGTGCAGGACTGGTCCGTTCAAAGCGCGGCGTCGGCGGTGGCTACGTGCTCGCCAAGGCACCGGAGACCATCAGCCTCTCCTCGATCGTCAGCGCCGTCGATGGGCCGATCGTCGCCGGTGACTTCAGAGAGCCGCATACCGACGGCTCCTGCGACCATGAGGGGCAATGCGTGCTTCTCGCCGTCTGGGCCGATGTTGGCGAACACATGCGTCGCTACCTCGAGGCAGTCACGCTCGCCGACATCATGGCGATCTCCCGGGGGGAGGCGGGTTGGCCCAGCGAGAGTCAGCCCACCGCCGGAAGCGTCCCGCCCTGGGTCACGGGTTCCTGACCGACTCCACCACAGCGGCGAGATCCTCCGGCAGGGGTGACTCGAAAGCGAGTTGCACACCTTCTTGCGTCGGGTGATCGAGACGAAGTTGTGCGCTGTGCAGCACCATGCGCGGCGAGCTCACCGCTGGACGCACACCCCGATAGCGCTCGTCACCGACGACAGCGTGACCGATCGCGGCCATATGCACCCGGATCTGGTGAGTGCGACCGGTCTCGAGTCGGCATTCGAGCAATGCCATCGGCACCGGCGCCTCAAAGGTCTCGATGACCTCGTATCGAGTGCGCGCCTCTTTGCCCTGGGCACTCACCACCATGCGGGTCGGCTCCCGATGCGATCGCCCGATCGGAGCGTCGACCAGACCACCCACCGACTCCGGTATCCCCCAGACAAGCGTGAGGTAGCAGCGTTCGACCTCATGAGCGGCGAGCATGGCCACGAGTTCCTCATAGGCCGCCTGAGTACGAGCCACGAGCATGAGCCCGGAGGTGTCTTTGTCCAGACGATGCACGATGCCCGGGCGCTCGGGATCGCCAACATCAACTATCTCGGGGAATCGGGCGAGCAGGCCCTGCACGAGAGTGCCGGTGGCGTTGCCCGCACCCGGATGCACGACGAGCCCCGCCTGCTTGTCGATCACGATCACGTCATCGTCCACATGAACGATGGTGATCTCGACATCGGGTTCGGGGATGAGTCCGGCGGGAGGAGCGTCGAGATCGATGTCGATGTCGATGAGATCGCCCTCATGCACGCGCTGCGACCGAGTGGAGACGACTGCGCCGTTTCGCTGCACGAGGCCGGCGCTGATCCAGTCGACCACCTGGGTCCGACTCGCACTGGTGATCATGGCGACGAGACGGTCGATCCGCTCTCCGTCAAGCGCTGCGGGGACTATTTCGTGGGCACTCATGGTGGGGATCCTCGGAACGTGGTGATGACGAGCAGGATTGCTCCACAGACGACGCCCACGTCTGCGATGTTGAATACCGGCCACCATTGGAGGTCGATGAAATCGATGACCGAACCGTGCAGGAATCCGGCGTCTCCGCGCACGGCTCGATCGATGACGTTGCCAAGTGCCCCACCGACGATCAGGCCGAGCGCCACGGCGGCGAGCCGGGATCGGACGGAACGGCCGACCCACACCAAGGCTGCGACCACGCCGAGTGCTCCGAGCGCGATCCACGGTCCGAGACCGGTTCCCATGCTGAAGGACGCACCCGAGTTGTAGGTGAGCGCCAACCGCAGGGATCCGACCACATGGACCGGCGGACCAGTCAGTGCGTGTTCAGCCCAGGTCTTGGTGAGTTGGTCGAACACCAACCACCCTGCTGCGACCGCGAAGAACAGACGTCGGTGCGTGGTCACACCGACATCCGTCCGCTCAGCGACGACCGAAGCCCCCGACCTTGTACTCGACCCGCTCACGGCACCACGGAATGGCCTTGAGTCGTTCACGGGGAATGGCGAGTCCGGAGATCTCGCAGATGCCGTACGTGCCAGCAGGGATCTTCAGCAGGGCGAGATCGATCTCGTCGACCTGATCACGGAACTGCGCCGAGAGGGCGAGATCGCGCTCACGTTCGACAGCGAGCGTGTCGCCCTCCCCCGATTCCTCATCGAACTGGACATCTCCGGGCTCACGCATCTCGGCCAGCGAATTGGCTTCGGCGGTGAGGCTGTCAGCGTCGCGCATGAGGCGAGCACGTTCGCTCAGCATCAGAACGCGCTGGGCTTCCAGGAACTTGGCGTCAAACGGATATTTGAACGCCTTCGGCTTGGGCGGATCGGGCTTCTTGGCCAGCGCCGGCGGCTTGGCCTGCGACGGCTTGGGAGCCGCCGGAGCAGCGGCCTTGGCCGAAGGAGCGGTGGACGGGACGGACTTCTTGGGGGGGGAGGTTGTCACTGGGGCTTTCTTGGGTGCGGCCTTCTTCGCCGGAGCGGCCTTCTTGGTCGGAACCGCCTTTTTCGCCGGAGCCTTCTTCACTGCCGCCTTCTTCACTGCGACCTTTTTCACTGCGACCTTCTTGGCCGGAGCTTTCTTCACAGCCGCCTTCGTGGCCGGAGCGGCCTTCTTCACAGCGGCTTTCTTGGCTGGCGCGGCTTTCTTGGCTGGCCCGGCCTTCTTGGCTGGCGCGGCTTTCTTCGCCGAAGCCTTCGAGGCCAGAGCCTTGTTGACTGCAGCCTTTTTGACTGCAGCCTTCTTCACGGGAGCGGCCTTCTTCGCGGGAGTCGCCTTCTTCGCCGGAACTTTGCTTGCCATGGTCACCTTCTTGGTTCGCCAGAGCGGTCGGGATCGACCACCACCGCGCAGTGAGCGAGCCGGAGGGTTCGCCGCACACCTGCTGCACAGGGGTGGGCAGGGTAGGTCACCGCTGCGACGGAGGCAACACCCACCGCGCAGTGTCTCCCGGAGGACCGCCTACGCTTGGGCCATGTCGTTCGGCCCCGTGAACCCCGATCTGGATCTGCCGTCACTCGAGACGAGCGTGCTCTCGCGCTGGAAGGACGGCGATATCGTCGGAGCTACACGCCGGCTCAGAGCCGGTGGCGAGCCTTGGATCTTCTACGAAGGACCCCCCACCGCCAACGGCCGGCCCGGTCTCCACCACGTCTGGGCGCGGGTGTTCAAGGACATCTACCCCCGCTTCCAGACCATGCGCGGCCGCGATGTCCCCCGCAAGGGTGGATGGGACTGCCATGGCCTGCCGGTCGAACTCGAGGTCGAGAAGGAACTGGGGCTCTCGACCAAGTCCGAGATCGAGGCGTTCGGCATCGCCGAGTTCAATCGTCGCTGCCGCGAATCGGTGCAGCGCTATGTCACCGACTGGACTGCGCTCACCGAACGGTCGGGGGTCTGGATCGACACCGCCGATGCCTATTGGACCCTCGACAACTCCTACGTCGAGTCCGTGTGGTGGCTCATCCGCCAACTTTGGGACAAGGAACTGCTTTACGAAGGCCACAAGGTTTCGCCCTATTGCGGGCGCTGCGGCACCGCGCTGTCGAGCCATGAACTCGGCCAGCCTGATGTCTACCGCGATGTCATCGACCCCTCGGTGTATGTGCGATTCCCGGTCGACGATCGCGATGTCGATCTCCTTGTTTGGACCACGACTCCGTGGACCCTCATTTCCAACGTCGCCGCCGCCGTCGGACCAACCGTTGACTACGTGCGGGTTCGCTCGACCGATGGGAGCCGCGATCTCATCATGGCGGCTGCGCTTGCTCCTGAAGATGCCGAGATCCTCGAACGTTTCGCGGGTAGCGAGCTGGTCGGCTGGCGTTACCAGCGACCCTTCACCGATCTCGAAGTTCCTGCCGGCGCCGATGGCTGGCGGGTCGTCGCGGCCGATTTCGTCACCACCGAGGATGGTTCGGGCATCGTGCATCTCGCCCCCGCCTTCGGCGAGGACGACGCCCAGGTGGCTCGGGCCGAGAAACTTCCCGTACTCAACCCGGTCGATGCCGCTGCCGCGTTCGATCACACCGTGCCGGCCTTCACCGGTCGTTTCGTGAAGGACGCCGACCGCGACATCATCGCCGACCTCGAGCGCCGTGGACTGTTGGTGCGCGAACAGGCCTACGAGCACAGCTACCCCCACTGCTGGCGCTGCAGCACCCCGCTCATCTACTGGGCGAAGACTTCATGGTTCGTGCGCACCTCAGAGCACCGCGACCTACTCATGGACCAGAACGACACCATCGGCTGGAACCCCGAGTTCATCAAACACGGCCGGTTCGGGAAATGGCTCGAGGGCAACATCGACTGGGCACTCTCACGGGATCGCTACTGGGGCACTCCGCTGCCCATCTGGCGATGCGACACCAGCGGTCACGAACACTGCATCGGTTCGGTGGCCGAACTCAGCGAACTCAGCGGTTCCGATCTCACCGAACTCGATCTCCACCGGCCCTACGTCGACGACATCACCTTCCCATGCACGTCCGCAGAGTGCTCCGGAACCTCCCGACGGGTCGCTCCCGTACTCGATGCATGGTTCGACTCAGGCGCCATGCCCGCCGCCCAGCAGCACTATCCATTCGAGAACGCCGACCACTTCGACCGTGCGTTCCCGGCCGACTTCATCTGCGAGGCCATCGACCAGACCCGTGGCTGGTTCTACTCGCTGCTGGCAGTGAACTCCTTAGTGTTCGGCTCGACGCCGTATCGCAACGTCGTCTGCCTTGCGCTCATCGTGGATGAGAACGGGCAGAAGATGTCGAAGTCCAAGGGCAATGTCATCGCGCCGTTCGACATCTTCGACACGCTCGGTGCCGATGCCCTCCGCTGGTACTTCTTCTCATCGGGCCAGCCCTGGACTCCGCGCCGAGTATTCCCTGATGGCATCCGCGAGGCCACCCGTCAGACCCTGCTCACCCTCTGGAACGTTCACTCGTTCTTCGCCACATACGCCGACCTTGATGGCTGGGAGCCCCCAGCCATTGCGTCGACACCTACGCACGTGCTCGATCGCTGGGTGCTCTCCGAGCTCGACGACACCATCGCTGTCGTCACCGAGGCCCTCGATTCATTCGATGCCCTGGGTGGGGCAAGCCGCATCGCCCGCTTCGTCGATGATCTCTCGAATTGGTACGTGCGCCGGAGTCGACCCCGATTCTGGAAGTCCAGCGACGCCAATGCTCACGCCACACTCTTTGAGTGCCTCGTCACGATCTCCAAGTTGCTGGCGCCGTTCTGCCCGTTCCTCGCCGACGAGATCCACACCACACTCACCGGCGAAACCTCGGTGCATCTCACCGACTGGCCCGTGGCACAAGGCCGACACGACACCGCTCTGTCCGAGCAGATGGACGCAGCCCGGCGCCTGGTGGCTCTCGGCCGATCGGCACGAACCGACGCGAAGGCGAAAGTTCGCCAACCGCTGGCCCGTGCGCTGATGCTGCATCCCGGAATCGATCTCACCCCCGAGATCGACGACGAGATCATGGCGGAGCTGAACGTGAAGTCGCTCGAGCGCCTCGACACCCTGTCGGGACTCCTGCGCTGGAATGTGATCCCGAACTTCCGGGCGCTGGGCCCGCGCCTCGGCCAGAAGGTCAACGCCGTGAAGGCTGCCCTCGCCGATGCCGACGGCTCAGCACTTCAGGCCCAGCTCGAATCCCAGGGGTACATCGAGATCGCTGGCGAGCGACTCGAGGCCTCAGAGGTGGAAGTGAGAGCCGAACGCCACGAATCTCTTGCGCTGGTCGAGGATGCCGGTTGGGCAGTCGCTCTCGATCTCGAACTCACCGACACCCTGCGGGCCGAAGGCACCTCGCGCGAACTGGTCCGGGCCCTCAACGACGCCCGTAAATCAGCCGGGTTCGCCATCGCCGACCGCATCACGGTTGTCATCGACGCCGACGCCAACCTGCAGTCGATTATCGAGCAGCACCGCACCACCATCACCACCGAAGTGCTTGCGACGGACCTCCGATTCGGTCCCGGTGATCGCGAGATCGAACTCGACGGAGCGACGGTGTCTGTGGGTCTCCGCTTGGGCTAACGACCGAAGCGGTCGTCGTCGTCGAAGTTCGCGTCGAAGAACTTGCGCATCGCCTCATCGACCTCGTCGTCCTTGGCGCCGAACAACTGCCCTCCCTCGTTCGGTTCGGCATCGGCATCCGATGCCTCGGCTCCGGCAGATACACCGGGGACGGGTGGGTCGATCTCCTCGAGACCAACGATCCTGACCGGGGCAGTCGCAGGGGGTTCCTCGTCGACCACGGTGGCGTCGTCGATCACCGTGGTCGAACTGATCGGAAAATCGCTTGATGGTGCGACTGTTGCATCGCCTTCGAGCGCTGCTAATTCCTGGATCGTCGGTGGAACTCCGACCCGCAGTGCGCTCGGATCATCGAGCACATGCTGGATTCGTGACAGGCCTGCTGACAGCGAAGCTCGCTGCTCGTCCATGAACGCTGCGAGGGCAGCGGCGTCGGCACTGAGTTCCTGACGCGTGGCATCAAGATCACCCACTGCTGCGATGGCTTTCTCCTTGGCGTCGCGCAGGATGTTCGAGGCTTCGGTCTCCGCTTCGCTCAGCAGTGCTGCGGCATTGGTACGAGCGTCGTTCATAACGGCGTCGGCGGTTCGTTTCGCCATCGCGAGCACCGAAGAGGCCTGTTCCGCTTCGAACTCCGGCGATACATCCTCGCCAGCCGAAGCGAACACAACGCCGCTCTCGAGTTCGTCAACGCGAGTCTGGAGAATCTGAGCCTCTCGCACAGCCTCGGACGCCCGACGCTCTGCGTCCTGTGCGGTCGCTGACGCCTGACGCAGACGGTCCTGCATCTGCGTGACAGCTGCGCTGAGACGCTCGAGAAAAGCATCTACCTCACCGGGGTCGTAGCCCTTGCGCGAAACCTTGAACTGGATATCGGTCAGGAGCTGCGGTGTGGCCTGTGCATTCTTCTCTTCCATGGCGGCGATGGTAACCGCGTCAGGTTGATCAACGAGGTGACCCGCACCAAACCCCTCCACACACCGCGATTATCAATCGCCGCCGCACACCTTGATGTTCAGTCGTGGTGTGTGGCACGCCGCTCAACCCGGAATCGCCGCCATGAGAATCTCAAGAACGAGGAAGACGATAAGCGGAGAGAGATCGAGACCCATGCCGCCGAAGCGCACCGGAGGTATGAGGTTACGGATGGGAGCCAGAACTGGCTCGGTGATTCGGAACAGCACCAACTGGATGGTCTCCAAAGCTCCGGGCCCGCTGGACGGGAACCAGCTGAGCACGATCCGCCCGAGGAGCGAGAAGAGGAAGATCTGCAGAACCAGATGAATGAATGACCAGACCATGCCCGTTGATCAGTCGCCGAGGACGGAGTTAAGCAAACGGCGACGTTCATCGGCTGGCACTTCGACGCCGATCGGTGAGAGAAGGAACAAACCGTTCTCGATCTTCTCCATCTCACCACCAATGCCGTAACACATGCCACTGAGGAAATCGATGAGTCGACGCGAGAGTTCGCGGTCGGCCTCACCCATGTCAACGGCAACCGCCTGACCTGCCTTGAACTTGTCGGCGACTTCCTGCACCATCCCGAAACTGGTCGGGGTGACCAGGTGAGCGCGCGCGTTGCTGCGCTGGGGAACAGCGCGCACCCGCGGCTTGGATGGATCTTCGGCTGTAATCGGGACAGGACGAACAGCGGGTCCGTCGCCGGACTCGGGCGGGGTCGAGTAGATCGGAGCCTGCGGACGTTGGGCCTGCGCTGCCACAGCTGGACGGGCAGCCGCCGAACGGCTGATGGGCGTGACCGGCTCGGCAACTCCGCCGGAGAGGTCACCTTGGGTCCCGTAATCGTCGTATTCATCGTCCGGTCCGAGACCGAGATAGACCATGGTTCGTCGCCACACTGTCGTCATGAGATCCTCCGTGATTCAGCGGGCCACTGCCGCCGCTGTTCGTCGTTCGGTGGCCAAGGGTAGTGGTTCGGGAGGCGGCGGACTCCCCGGAGGCTGATCACCGAGCAGGACGAGGGCCGAACAGGCCGCTGCCGACCCGGATCATGGTCGATCCCTCCTGCAGAGCCACCTCGAGATCGTCAGTCATCCCAATGGATCGTTCGGGAAGTCCGAGCTGGTCAGCGAGGGCGACGAGCGAACGGAAACCAATGCGGGCCGCTTCGGCAGGACCGTCGGGCCCGACTCCCATGAGACCCTCAACCATCAGACCAGCCGACAGGGCATGGCCGACGAGATCCGCTATCTCGGGGAGTGCAGCACCGCCCTTGTGGGATTCCCCCGACAAATTCGCTTGGATGAACACCCGCGCCCCGGGTGATCGTCGGGCGATCTCGTCGACCAACTCCCGACGGTCGACGCTCTGCCACACATCGATCAGACCGGCGAGCGAGCGGACCTTGTTTCGCTGGAGCCGGCCCAGAAAATGCCACTCGACTGGACGGTCGAGGTGGAGGACTTCTGCCTTCGCCACCACTTCCTGGGCGTAGTTCTCCCCCACGAGGTTGAGTCCCGCCTCACTGGCCGCGACGACAGCCTCCGGGCCGAATCCTTTCGTGACTGCCACGATACGAACCTGACGATCAGGTGCTCCTGCCCGGACCCGCGCACGCAACTGATCCACCCGTTGCGCCACGAGCGCAGGATCGATCGGCACCATGCTCATGATTCGATCCAACACAGCAACGCCTGACGTTCCTGATCGACGCGCGCCCGATGCGACCAGAAGTGATCGGCCTCGCACGCTGTGCAGGAGTCGACACCACCGACCCGATCGATGTCGTGACGCAGCAGTTCGATCGCCAGCGCAGCCCGGACGTCGAGTCCGACGGCACCGGAACGGGTTCGAGCGACGATCGAGGCGTCGAACGCAGCGACCATGGAGTCGAGTTCCGCTCCGCCGAACTCGTAGCACTCGGGCCCGATGCTCGGCCCGGTGAATGCCATCAATTCGGTTGCACCAGCTGCCCTCATCGAGGCGGCTGTCGCTCCGACAACTCCAGCTTGAAGCCCGCGCCAACCGGCGTGCACTGCAGCAACAACACCTTCGGGGGACCACAGGGCGATAGTTGCGCAATCGGCACTCTGAGCGCAGAGGACGAGATCAGAGCGGGAGGTGACGGCAGCATCAGCGCAGGTGCCGACCAGACCGGCGATGTCATCATCCGGGCGCACCATCAGCACCTCGGCTCCATGTACCTGTCGCAGCCAGAGCCAGGGTTGGTCGGTGATCGCGAGGCGCCGCACCGCCAAGTCATGAGGATCTCCGTTGATACTGAGATCGCCATCGGAGCGGTCAGTGACGACCACCCGCACGCGACGATCCGCCCCGAGTGGGGCGGACCAGTGCTGCATCGGGCGCTCGCCCTGATGAATTACTTGAGGAATGACGGGACGTCGAAGTCGTCGTCGCCGGAATCGTCGGAGTCGTCGCCGGCGGCGCCGAACACATCACGGACACCCTCAGTGCCGCCCGAACGCCCACCCCGGGTACTGGTCTTGGGGTCACCGTCCCATCGATCAAACCCAGCAGCGATGACCGTGACCCGGACCTCGTCGCCCATGCTGTCGTCGATGACCGTGCCAAAGATGATGTTGGCATCGGCGTGGGCCACACCATGGATGATCTCTGCGGCCTCATTGACCTCGAACAGGCCGAGGTCACTCCCACCGGCAATGGTGAGCAGGATGCCGCGGGCGCCTTCGATGGACGCTTCGAGCAGTGGGGAGGAGATGGCAGCGCGGGCTGCGCTGAGAGCGCGACCCTCGCCGGATCCGTAGCCGATTCCCATGAGAGCCGAACCGGCATCACTCATGATCATCTTGACGTCGGCGAAATCGGTGTTGATGAGGCCCGGCGTCGTGATGAGATCGGTAATGCCCTGCACACCCTGGAGCAGAACCTCGTCGGCCATCTTGAACGCATTGAGCACCGATGTCTTGTCGTTGGACACCGTGAGCAAGCGGTCGTTCGGTATGACGATAAGGGTGTCGACCTTCTCCTTGAGAGTCTTGATCCCTGACTCGGCCTGCGTCGAGCGGCGCTTGCCCTCGAAACCGAACGGGCGGGTGACCACACCGATGGTGAGCGCACCGAGCCCCTTGGCGATCTGGGCGATGACCGGCGCTGCACCGGTGCCGGTACCGCCGCCCTTGCCCGCCGTGATGAACACCATGTCGGCGCCCTTGAGCGCCTCCTCGATCTCCTCACTATGGGATTCGGCAGCGGCCTTGCCGATCTCCGGATCAGAGCCGGCACCGAGACCGCGAGTGATCTCGCGACCGATGTCGAGTTTGACGTCGGCGTCGGACATCAGGAGTGCCTGCGCGTCGGTGTTCACGGCGATGAACTCGACGCCCTTCAAGCCGGCGTCAATCATCCGGTTGACGGCGTTGACGCCACCGCCACCGACGCCGACGACCTTGATCACCGCGAGGTAGTTCTGCGGACTGCCAGCCATGGAGGCTCTCCTTCAGAGTGGAGTGTTCGAAACTGAGTGTGTGAACCGAGGGATCCGGTGCACGTGAGGATGAGGTTACCCCACGGTCACCCGCAGATCGGGGTCCTTGTGACGACGGGGGTCGCAGGGGTGATGACGCGGATGGTGCAGAGGTCCCGTTGGTCGACCTGACCCATGACAGTGACGAGTGCTGCAACCTTGGCCGGAAGGTCCGCTGCGGGGCCGAACTCGACGGTTCCCTGGGGTCGGAGATGGAGTCGGAGGAGGTCGTCGACCGCCTCCACCGCAACGGTCCGCGACCTGACGCCGGGCGGAAGGATCGAGGCAAGTTCAAGAGAACCCTTCCCAACCCCGATCATCTGCGGAAGCGATGCGTCGACGGGACCAGTGGGGCCAAGTTCGACCCCAGTGGCATCGACCACGATTCGATTTCCTTCACCGGCATCAACCCAACCCACGGCGACTCGTTCGACGATGGCGATGGACACGACGCCGTTGATGTCGCGACCCACGCTGGCGGATCGGATCCATGGCTGTTGCTGGAGTCTGCGGGTAACGGATCCGGCATCCACGCCGATGAGCGGGTCGCCGACCGCGACCCCCGACGCGGCGATGACCTCGTCGATCTGGAGACGGGAGGTGCCGGTCACCCTGATCTGATCGACGTCGAACAGCGCGGTCCTGCTGAGGAACCAAAGCGATGCACCAGCAGCAGCGATCGCGAGAACAACGATCGCCCCGCGCTGCCAACGTCGACGTCGTTCGTCGCGCACCGATGCCCGGCGTGCTGCGATGCGCGGATCGACCCCAGCCGCCGGATCATGGGTTCCGCGGGAGCCGCGTCGCTCGAGGATCGAGACGTTCATATCCCTGCCCCCGCATCGGAGACCGCTCGTGGATCGAAACCCACGAGGTGGGTCTCGGCATGGAGATCGACATCGGTTTCCGCAAGTACCCGACGACGAATCTCCGCCATGAGCGCAGCAATATCGTCGGCGGAACCACCCGGCTCCGACTGGATGAAGTTCGCGTGTTTCGTCGAGACCTCGGCCGAACCGAGTCGAAATCCCTTGAGCCCGGCTTGATCGATCAGACGACCCGCGCTGTGACCGATGGGATTGGTGAACACCGAGCCAGCGTTCGCGCCACCTGGTTGATGCTCGCGGCGCCAGCGCACGATGTCGCCCAGTTCAGACTCCCCCGCCTCAACCGAGCCCAGAGCCAGTTCGAGCGTGCAATCGACAACGACCTGATGGCTTCGCAGCGAGGATGACCGATATCCAAACCCGAGAGCGACAGCCTGCATGGTGTCATCCTCGCCGGTTCGGAGATCCAGAACGCGGACCCCACTGACCGAGGCCGCCATATCTGACCCGTGACCTCCTGCGTTCATCCGGACGGCACCACCGATCGAGCCGGGAACTCCCACTGCCCATTCGAAACCGGTGAGACCTGCAGCCACGGTGCGGCGGGCCACCACCGGAAGGGCAGCCGCTCCACCAGCGACCACGGTCGTTCCGTCGACTGTGACTCGGGTGAGGCCATCACCGAGCAGCACCGCAATTCCAGCGAACCCTTGATCGGCAACGAGCATGTTCGACCCACGGCCGACGACGAGCAGCTCTATCTCCCGATCAACATCGCTCGACAACACATCCCCGATGGCCCGCAGATCGTCGATCGACTCAGCCGTGACAAGCACGGCAGCCCGCCCACCCACACGGTAGGTCGTGAGTGCGCCGAGCGGCGCCGCGGGCTGAGCCCGGTCGCCGAGCGACTCGACAAGCCCCGCGATGGCGGCTTCAAGACGATTCACAACACACCAGGTCTGTCAGTGAGGCATTCGATGATCTCGTCGGCCAGGCCTGTGATATCGCCGGCTCCGATGGTCAGACAGAGATCACCGGCGCGAAGCCTGGCCGCGACCTCCTGTGCGAGCAGTCCGCGTTCGGGGATGTACACGACCGACTGCTCGGGATGTGTAGTGGCAACGATCTCGACGATGAGTTCTCCGGTGACGCCGGCACGCGGAGCCTCAGCCGCGGCGTAGACGTCCGTGAGGATCAGTTCATCGGCACCAACGAACGCATCGCCAAATTCCCGCCACAACGATTGGGTCCGGCTGTATCGGTGCGGCTGGAAAACGGCGACCACTCTCCCCCATCCACCATCGTGTGCTGCGGCGACAGCCGCCGCGATCTCGGTCGGCAGGTGGGCGAAATCATCGACAAATGTGATTGCGTTGACCTCGCCGCGGAACTGGAACCGTCGTGAGACGCCGGCGAACGATTCGAGGGCGTGCAGCGCTGCCCCCAGATCGAATCCGAGTTCGTTGACCACGGCAAGTGCAGCCGTTGCATTGCGGATGTTGTGAATCCCGGGAACTGGGAGTTGCACCTCGCCGACGGCAACGCCGTCGACCACGAGACCGAAGGTTGAACTCCCCCGGGTGCTGCGCGGATCGACGATCCGATAGTCAGCCGATGCCGTCGTTCCATAGGAGCGGGCATGGATCTCGGCTCCGAGTCCGGCCGCTACGTCGTCGTCGGCACACACCACACAAGGGCCGTTCGCAGAGGCCATGAACGCAGCGAATGCCGCATGGAGATTCTCAACCGAACCGTGATACTCGAGGTGGTCGGGTTCGATGTTGGTGACCACGATGGCGCCACACGCAATGGCGAACCCGGACCCGTCGCTCTCGTCGGCTTCCACGACGAACCACGAGCCGGAGTCCCATGCGGCACCGAGACCACGGTCGACGAGTTCGCCACCGATGACGAAGGAGGGATGGGCGTCGAGCTCGCGGAGGATATGGGTAATCATCGCGGATGTCGTGGTTTTGCCATGCGTACCGGCCACGCCGATCGTGGGTTTGGTGGCCGCCATCGCAGCGAGAAGTTCCGATCGGTGCACGACCGGAACACCACGACGACGCGCCTCCACGAGCTCGAGGTTGTCGGCCGGCACCGCCGTCGAAAAGGCGACGACGTCGGCGTCGGCCGGGATGTTGGAAACGCGGTGCCCGACCTCCACGTGCACGCCGGCGGCGCGGACCTGCTCAAGGATTGCCAGCTCGAGGTGGTCGCTTCCCGAAACCCGGTGCCCCATACCCGCGAGCGCCCCGGAGATCGGGGCCATTCCGACACCCGCAACACCGACGATGTGAATCGTTCGAGTGACGGACAGATCAGGGACCTCACTCATCAAGGCTCTCCTGCTGCAGGAGTTCGGCGACGCGTGCCGCCGCATCGGGTCGGGCGAGTCGCCCCGCAGCCTGCGCCATCGCATCGAGCGTTGCCGGATTGTCCAGCAGGGGTTGGATCTCCCGCACGAGTCGGGCGCCGTCGAGTTCAGCGTTGGGAATCCGGATCGCCGCTCCGGCTCCGACGAGCGCCCTGGCGTTCGCGCTCTGGTGATCACGTGGAGCACCCGGCAATGGGACGAGCACGCCGGGGAGCCCGACCTCGGCGAGTTCGGCCACCGTGGTGCCGCCAGCCCGTCCGATGAGCAGGTCGGCAGCTGCGTAGACGAGATCCATCCGTTGCTCGTACTCGATCGTCTCGTAAAGAAGCCCATCAGAAGGAAGAGCGATCGGTGGATCCTTCATGATCTCCCAGTCCCGACGACCGATGACATGACGGATTGCGAGATCGCCGCGATCCGCCCAGGAGGCGAGCGCCTCACGGACAGCACCGTTCACGCTTCTTGCCCCGAGAGAACCGGCGACGACAGCGATGAGCGTGCGATCAACCGGGATCCCGAGCGCGCTGCGAGCAGACGCACGATCGCGCTGCCGATCGACCGCGAGAACCTCAGCGCGAACAGGATTCCCCGTGACGACACTGCGTGGAAGGTCAGTACCGGGGAAGGCAACTGCACAGACCTTGGCGAACCGACCGGCGAGCCGGTTCACCGCTCCCGCCACTGCGTTCTGCTCGGCCACCACGATCGGAACCCTCCAGATGATCGCGGCGACTGCGCACGAGACGCTTGCGTAGCCTCCGACGATCAGCACGACTCGCGGACGTCGACGACGGACGAGTCTGATCGAGGCGAACACCGCTCGAAGCAGGCCAATGATCGCCGAAATGTTCTCGAGTGTGAGTCGCCGTTGGATTCCGCGACCGGGCAGTGCAGTGAGCGTGAAGCCCGCATCAGGGACGACGGTGGTCTCGAGTCCGCGCTCGCTGCCCACGAAGTGGATCGACGATGAGGGTTTCCCCGCTGCGACCAGCGCACGGGCAACTGCAAGACCCGGGAGGAGGTGTCCCGCCGTACCGCCACCGGCGATGAGGGCGAATGTCGGAGTCTCTTCGGAGCGCCGACCCATCAGGACGTCCGCTTCGCCACGTTCAACAGCATTCCGACGCCTGCCATGGTGAAGATCAACGATGAGCCGCCCGCCGAGACGAACGGAAGCGGCACGCCGGTGATTGGAATTGCGCCCACCACCGCTCCGATATTGACGAATGCCTGCAGCATGATCCACGCAGTGATACCAGTGGCCAGGAGCATTCCCATGCGGTCGGGGGCTCGCAGTGCGACCCGAACACCGAGATAGCCGAACGCCAGCAGGAGACCAACGATGACCATGCAACCGATCAGGCCGAGTTCTTCGCCGATGATCGCCAGGATGAAATCCGTATCGGCTTCGGGCAGGTACCCCCACTTGACTCTGCTGCTCCCGAGACCAAGACCGAGGATCCCGCCGTTCGCGAGGCCAACGCGACTCTGAAGCGCTTGGTATCCGGTGCCCTGCGCGTCCTTCCATGGATCTCCGTACGCCATGAGGCGTCGGAACCGGAACGGTACCGAGAAGGCGAAGAAGGCTGCGGCGGCGCCCAGAACACCGAGGAGCCCGAGCAGCGGAACCGTCCCAACACCCCC
>WLCQ01000003.1 GCA_009705225.1 Actinomycetota bacterium
GACAGCGGCATCGCTCATGGCATCGCCCATGCGATCGCTGCCGGCACCCTTGCCCAGAACCGAGCGGTCGTGGCCCTCACCGATACCGACGTTCTTGATGATCCGGAACGTACGGCCCGCGCACTCGCGACGCTCATCGGTGATGAACCGGTGGAACTGGTGGTGTTCGCCCATCTCGACCCCACCGGATTCGTGAGCGCGGCGCTTACCGATATCTCCGAAGAAGCGTGGGATCAGGCCTGTGAGCGGTCGCTGCGCCAAGCGTTCGTCGCTCTGCAGCAGGTCTACTCCCTCGTGGCCGACGGCACGCCGGTCGTTCTCGTTCTTCCCAATGTTGGTGCAGTCGGTGTCGCGGGGCTGGTTCCGTTGTGCAGCGCGGTCGAGGGCATCCGGGTGATGGCCAAGGCCGTCGCCCGCCGATGGGGCGTGCGGTCCATCACGGTCAACACGATCGAAGTCGATCTCGCGACCTTCATGCTCGGTGGTGCCGATGATCCCGACGCGGCGGCCCTGCTTCCCCAGGTGCCGGTGCTCGGCGCACCTGCGTTGCCGGTTGCCCCGATCCTCGACGATGTCATGGGTCTCATCGGGTTCTTCGCATCGCCGGCGGGACAGGCCGGTACCGGAGCGTTCCTCATGGCCGATCGGGGCACGGTGATGCTGCCATGAACACCCGGGTGCTCGATGGCCAGGTGGTGCTCGTCACCGGCGCAGCCGCTGGTGTTGGTCGCGGGGTGGCGGTCGCCATGGCTCGCGCCGGAGCGGTGGTGGGCATCGGTGTTCGTCGTCCCGAAGCTGCCGCCGATGTGGCCGATGAGGTCCGTGACGCCGGCGGCACGCCGGTGTTGCTGCGCTGCGATGTCACCAACACAGCTCAGAGCGCCGACGCCATCGGGCAACTGGTGGCCGAACATGGTCGGCTCGATGCGCTCGTGCACAACGCCGTGAGCAACCGCTCGAGTGAACCCACCGACTTCGAGAACGCCTCGCTCGATCTCTGGGAGGAGCACGCATCGGTCACGGTGCGAGCCACTTGGCGTCTCGCCGTGCAGGCCCATGCGCATCTGAAGGTCACGCAGGGGGCGTATCTCCTCATGACCTCTCCGGCCGGCATCGAAGGTTCGGCTCCGCTGCCCTTCTACAGCGCGGTGAAGGCTGCCCAGCGCGGTTTCGTGCGGGCGCTGGCTCGCGAGTGGGGCCCCGACGGCATCCGCGTGAACAGCATCGCTCCGCTCGCCATCTCACCTGCGCTCGAGAATCTCAAGGCCACCGATCCCGAGCGAGTGGCTCGTATCGAAGGGCTCGTCCCCCTTGGTCGTTTGGGTGATCCGGGCACTGATATCGGTCCGCCCTCGGTCTTCCTGTGCAGTCAGGAAGCTCGGTACGTGACCGGCCAGACCCTTGTGGTCAGCGGCGGTCGGTTCACGTCGCTCTAGCGGATCACCGCGATCGCAGTCTCACGAGCAGCGCAGATTCACCGATCGCGCAGGTTCACCAATCGCGCAGGCGGGCCCGGAGTTCTTCGTTATGCACGAACACCGGCAGTTCCTCACGATCGTTCACGGTGGGCCGAACCGAGGTGCCACCGTCCACGCACAGCACCTGACCGGTGACGTAACCGGCCAGTTCGGAGATCATGAACAGCACCGCTGCAGCGATGTCATCGGAGGTTCCGCGACGACGCATCGGGATGACCTCGAGATCGGTGCCGTCGGTATCGCCAGGTTTGCGGTTCGAGGCGCTCTTGGGTGTGGCGATCGAACCGGGGGCAACGGCATTGACCCGGATATCACGGGCTCCCCATTCGACCGCGAGTGATCGGGTGAGGGAGAGCACGGCGGCCTTGGCGGCGGCATAGGCCGAGCCATAGGGCATGGAGTTGAGCGCGGAAACCGTGGCGATGTTGACGATGGAGCCACCCCGACCCTGCTCGACGAGTCGGCGACCCACAGCGCGCACCGTGTTGACGGTGGACCCGAAGTTGAGATCGACGACGTCGTCGAAGAACGGGTCGTCACTGGCGAACGGCGACCACTGTGGTGGCCACATCCCGCCGGCCACGGGCACACATCCATGCAGCGGTCCAAGTTCGCATGCAGCATCGACGATGCCGGCGTACACGCCACGATCACGGCCATCGGCGATCAGTCCGACATGACTGACACCATTGGCTGTCAGTTCATCGGTACATACAGCGAGCTTGTTGGCGTCGATGTCGACGGCCACGATCTGCGCCCCGGCACGGCCGAGATGACGACAGACCGCGGTGCCGATGCCGCCACCTCCGGCACCCATGACAACAACCGATTTCCCTGAGATCCCCCATACGTCCATGGTCAGACTCTAGGGGCGCGGACTGTTGCGTCGGGCCGGGCTCAGACGTGCATGGCGTCGGGTTCGGTCGGGCGATGCCAACCACCCGCGGCCCAGTTGCCGCCGTCAACATGAATTGTGCTTCCGGTGATGAAACGGGACAGATCGCTGGCGAGGAACAGAGCGGTGGCGGCGGAGTCTTCGGGAGTGCCGAAGTAACCGAGTGGGGGCATGAAGGCCGGGAGGAACTCCGGATCGGAGGCCAACATGGCGAGACGTGCTTCCTGCTCGCCGGCGCTGGGTTGACCATCGGGGGCGATCGAGTTGATGCGAATCCGACGCGTGCCCAACTCGAGCGCCATCGACTTCGAGAAGCTGGCAACCGCTGCTTTCATGGCGGCGTAGATGCCGAACGCCGGCCCGGCCTGATGGGCTTCGATCGAGGTGAGGTTGATGATCGAACCTCCGTCGGCCATCACCGGAGCAACCCGTCGGATGAAGTGGGTGACCTGGGTGAAGTTCTCGGCGATGATCGAGGCCTCGCCCTTGGGTGCGGTGTCGAGGAACTGCGAGACGAACGTGCCGCCGGCGTTGTTCACGAGGATGTCGACGTGCCCGAACTTTGCGATCACTGCTTCGACGAACGCGTCGACGGCCGGGGCATCACGCACATCGAGTTCGGCGGTGATGACCGGTCGACCCATCGCTTCGATCTCCGCAGCCACTGCGGCCATCTCGGGGCCCTGCCGGTCGCACAGAGCAAGCGAGGCTCCGCATCGTGCGAACAGCAGGGCGGTGGCGCGGCCGATGCCCTGAGCGGCGCCGGTGACGATGGCGACGCGGTCGGTGAGCAGGATCGATTGTTCGTCGAAAAGATGAGCCATGGGGTCACTCTCCCACACGGGCCTCAGCGGTCGGCGCTACCGATGGGTCGGCGCCATCCCCGCCTCGAGGCCCAGACCCCCCATGCCACGGCGCCGGTGGGGATCTCGAGCAGATAGGTGAATCCACGGAAGAGGAACACGGCGGCGGTGGCGGCCTCTGCATCGCCGCCGAAGGCGATGAGGGTTGCCGCGGCGCCGGTCTCGACGAAGCCGACCCCACTGGGGGTGATCGGGATGGTCTCGAGCAGCCGGGCGAACGCGAACGCTGCGAATACCTCGATCCAGCCGAGCTCGTGGGTATCGAGACCGATCGAACGCACGCAGGCGAGAAGTAAGAGGTACTGGATGAGGTTGAACGCGATCACCCAGGCCGTGATCCAGAACCAGTGCTGGCGCAGCAACCCGATGCTGCGGCGGCGAAAATCAAGGATCGATTGGGTGATGTGGAGTTCGTTCAGGCGACGGACGCGACGACCGAGCGGATCGACGAGGCGTTGCCCGATCGCGCCCACACGACTCGCGAGGGCCTCGCTACGCATGATGAGTGCGAGCACCACAACGGCGGAGATGAGCGCAACCACACCGAGGATGGCAGGGATGACGAGTTGCCCGGTCTCACGGCCGGTGCCGAGCAGGAGCACCACAGCGAGGACAGGCACCGCCAGCTTCACGAACACGTTCCACACCCCCGACACGAGGATTGAGAGCGTGACGGTGGGCGGTGAGAATCCCCAGGACATGTCCATCGCGTAGGTGGCGCCAACCCCGACCGCTCCACCGAACGGAACCACATTGGACACTGCGCTGCTGGCCAGATTGACAGTGACCGCCTGTCGTCGTCGTAGCCCGGGAAGGCAGTTCACCATCACGCCGCTGTAGGCCAGCACGGCGAGGGCCCAGATCCCGATGAGCATGGCGAGCGAAGCGATCGAGAGCGTGGTGATCTGGTTCCAGATCGCTGAGTAATGCGAGCCGCTCACTGCGGGAACGACGAACAGGAACATGATCGCCGTGACCGACAGCGACAGCGCGGTCTCGACCAGTCGACGCCGTGGCGTCTTGCGCTGGAGCTCATGTGAGACCGCGGCGACGGCGTCGGTTGATTCGTCGATCGGTTCGTCGGATGCTGATTGTCCAGTCCCCGATTCGGAGTGGGTCACTGGGTCACCGGGGTGAATAGGGCGGAGAACTGCTCGGGGATCGGCTGATGACTGACGAACCACTCCGTCGCGAAAGCGATGGCGAAGATGTCTTCTGGTAGCCCGATGAACACCGCCAATGTGCGCACTGAATCGGCGGACTCGCTGCTGGCCTGCGTGGCGTGTGCCGCCATCGACGCGCGTTTGCGATCGAGAGCGCCCGAGACGTCAACGGTGTGGGTGAGCTGCGAATGCGGGGTGTACCAGTTCGAAAGATCGGGCGGAACGAACCCCTCGGGAACCTCGAGGCCGAGGCTGGCGGCGAGATCGATACCCCCGGAGAGGAACTCGCGATCAATGGTGACCTCGATGAACGGAAGTTCGAGTTCAGCTGCTGCGGCCAACGCAACGGCATGCACGCGCACATGATCAGGATGCCCGTAGCCACCCGCGGAATCGTCGGCCATGAGGAGATCGGCGGACTGCTCCTGAAGGATCTTGACGAGGCGTTCGGTCGCTTCGGCGGGCGAAGTGGCGCAGAGCGAACCAGCGGGCCAGTCGCCAGCGGCCGGCGGTTCGAGTCCGGAGTCGGCGAAGCCGAGGAACAGCAGTTCAGTGACACCGAGGGCTTCGGCCGAGGCCTGTGCTTCACGGCGACGACGATCGGCAAGCGTCTCGCCAGCGGCGAGCAGCGAGGGATCGAAGAACCCGGCCCCGCCGTCGGTGGCCAGCACCAGCACGACGCGATGGCCGGCATCAACTGCCCGGGCGATGGTGCCGGCGCTGATGAGCGCCTCATCATCGGGATGGGCATGGAAGAACACGATTGTGCTGGTTGTCACCCTCCCATTGTGTCAGGAGCGTTCTCCAATGGGCGTGAGGAGTACCGTGGCGTGTCGTCGAACGTCGCAGGGGAGGTGAGCCGTGGCCGACACCGAACCCACGATCAGCAGTGACCGACCGCTGCGAATCGGCCTCGTCTCCGATTGCTATGTGCCCCGGCTCGGTGGCATCGAGATGCAGTCCCATGATCTCGCCCGGGAACTGCAGCGGGCGGGCCACGAGGTGGTGGTGATCACCCCCACGCCCGGCCCCACCATCGTCGACGGCGTCCGTGTGCAGCGGATCGACGTGCCGCTGCTGCCTTTCGACATTCCCTTCACCCGCAAGGCCTTTCGAGCCGTGGGTTCGCTGCTGCGCAGTGAACGGGTCGATGTTGCGCATTTCCAAGGCGGCATCGCCAGTCCCATGACCTACATCGCGGCTCGGGCCGCGCAGCGCGCCGGAGTTCCCAGTGTCATCACCCTCCACTGTGTGTGGGGATACGCCGCTCCGGGCTTCGCGCTTCTCGATCGACTCACGGGCTGGGGGAGTTGGCCGGTGGTGCTCTCGGCGGTGAGCGATGTTGCCGCTGAGCCGATTCGTCGTATCGCCGGACCCGAACACCCAGTGCTGGTGTTACCCAACGGCATTTCGAACGCTGCCTGGCGCATCGAACCGGCGCCCCGTTCCCCGGGTCGGGTCACGCTGGTGTCAGTGATGCGCCTCGCTCCGCGGAAACGTCCGATGCATCTTTTGAAGATGCTTCGGCGGGTCGTCGATCAGCTCCCGTTCGGCATCGATCTGCGAGTGGTCATCATCGGCGAGGGCCCCGAGCGCCCCCAGCTCGAGAAGTATCTCCGCAGCAACGGGCTCACCGAGGTCGTCGAGCTCGTGGGTCGCCGATCCCGCGATGAGATCCGCGAGATCTTCGCGACGGCTGATGTTTTCGTTGCGCCGGCCAATCTCGAATCCTTCGGCATCGCCGCCCTCGAGGGTCGATGCGCGGGCCTACCGGTTGTCGCGAAGGCGCAGACCGGAATCCGCGAATTCATCACCCATGAACGGGAGGGGTTGTTGGCCACCTCTGATGACGACATGGTGGTGCAGCTCACCCGCATCATCAGCGACCACGAGCTGCGCGCCACGATGGCCGAGCACAACCGCAGCACGCCCTCGTCGGTTGATTGGGCCGATGTGGTGACGAAGAACGTCGAGGCTTATCGGCTGGCGATGACGCTGGTCTGAGCTCCGGAATCCTGCTGCTCGTTGTACGGGTTGGTCCGGCGTTCACGGGTGCGAGTCATGAACTGCTGCAGCAGGCGTGCGATCGCGTAGCCGACGATGAAGATCACGGCGCCGCCAACGGCGTCGAGCCAATAGTGGTTGGCGGTGATGATGACGACAATGATCGTGACCACCGGATAGAGCACGGCGAGGGTCTTCGCCCACCAGGAACGAACTCGCGGATAGAACACGGCGGTACCCCACATCGCCCACCCGCAATGTAAAGACGGCATGGCGGCGAATTGGTTCGAGATCGATTTCATGCCTTCGGAGTTGAACGACCAGAAGGTGGGGTACTTCACAAGCGTGTCGATGAAGCCGTAATTGGCGCCGCCCATGGAATCGAGCAGGCGGGGCGGCATGAGCGGGAACGTGGCAAAACCGATCAGCCCGAGCAGGGTGCCGATGAGCAGAGTGCTGCGCCACAGCTGGTAGTCATCAGGGAATCGCCGATAGAGGAACACCAGCGCGAAGAGGGTGGCGGCCATATAGACCGATCCGTAGAAGTAGTTGGCGACAATGATGAGCGGGATGAAATTGAGTGCCCACTGCTGCATCTGATGTTCGTGCCACAGGCCGACCATCTGTTGCCAGTCGATGAGTCGCTCTGCATTGGCGTAGGCCCGGGCGGGATTGGCGGAGGAGAAGTTGCGAATGGTCTCGTACACAATGTCGACGACGACGACCAGCAGCACCTCGCGCCACCAGTAGAGCTTGGAACCATCGGCGAGTGGGCGCCCACGACGCCATCGGGACGCCCTAGCTGGCGCGATCGATGGTGACGCGCCGGGGCTCGGTGATCCGGACATGGTTGTACCGGATTCGGTTGAGAATTCGCTCATGTCGCACCCATGATGACCGAAAGTGTTCCTGAACTGGAGATGACGTACAACTCGCCCTGATCGTCCTGACCGAAACCGGTGAGAGTATTCGGATCAACCGGGGCCCCGAGCGGGTGATCGTCGAGTACGACACTGTTGCGACTCAGCAGTCCCCGCAGCACCCCGGTGCAGCGATCGCCATAGACGTAGACGCCTACGAGCGCAGGGATCGCTGCTCCTCGGTACACGATTCCGCCGATCACGCCGCAGGAACCGTCGTCATGGTTATACGTGAGTATCGGATCGACCAACTTCCGTTCATCAACGGTGTTCGAACTGCTGGCTTCGGCACTGGCAGCGTCGATGCTGTTCTCAACAGCCTGATCTCCGTCACGGGACGGCCATCCGAGATCGATCCCACTCCCGGAATCAGCGGCCACGCGGTTGAGTTCTTCGCGTGATTGGTGGCCCACATCGGTGATCCAGAGGTCGCCATTGCGTCGATCGAAGCTGAACCGCCAGGGATTTCGTAGTCCGACAGCCCACACCTCGGCGGCACCACCGTCGAGGAGGAATGGGTTGTCGGGGGGAATTGAGTATTGGAGCGCTCCATCGGGGATGGCGGGATCGATACGTAGGATCTTGCCGAGCAGTGATTTCGGATCGGCAGCGTTTCCCGTGTCGGAAGGTCGGCCGCCATCGCCAACACCGATGTAGAGGTAGCCGTCGGGGCCGAGGGCCAACTGTCCGCCGTTGTGGTTCTTGGCATCGCTGTGGTCGATCGTGAGCAGAACGATCCGGCTTGCGGGGTCGATGCGGGGACGGGGGACTGGCCCCGGCGTGCTGGGCGATGATCTGGGAGGCGGCGCGGTCTCGGATGGGGTCGTGGTCGTCCGCGACCGTGAACTCGGGCGGGTCGTGGTGGTGGTGGTGGGGGCGCCCGAGAAGTCGAGTGGATCGGTGACGGCGTAGCTGGCCACCACAATGTCGCCGTTGGTGGCGGTGTGATCGACGTAGAGGGTGCGGCCATCGGAGGAGAACGCCAGCCCGAGCAGGCCGCGTTCGCCCTCGGAGGAGGTGATCGAGGAGAGATCAAGCACCGGGTCCGGGGTCAGCGTGTAGCCGTCGCGCACGACCTTGCCCGATGAGAGATCCCAATTCGTGTCCTTGGAGATCATCCGGATGCGACCCGCCCGCTCGGCGATCCAGAGCTGATTGCGCATCGGCCGATTGGTCATGGCGATGGGCTCGTCGAGGCCGTCGGCAACTTCCTCGAGCACGATGTTGGCGTTGAAGGTCGTGGGCCCCGGACCGGGGTCGACCGGCGGCCGGGTGGTCGTGACGGCTATCTGCTCACTGTCCGTGGACGTCGAACTGCAGGCAGTGAGGATGATGGGACCGAGGAGCAGTGCGAGCCCGATGGAGCTTCGAAGTGCCCGAGTCGCTCGTGCCGCAGTGGCTCTGCGGCTGCTCGCTTCCGACTCCGGAGTTCTCATAGGTCGTGCAAGGTTAGCGATGGTGGGCCCCAAAGGATCGGCGTGCTGCTCCAGTACGTCACCTTCCGTTCACCTGAATGACAGACGTTCACCAACTGTTGGCTAAGGGTTGGTTGCCAGAGGCGGTGGGTTCCCGTTCACTTGGCTCATCCGGTCGCTGCGGTCCCCGTGGTCGCGCCCGATGCCCTCTTCCTTCCCCTCTGGAGAACCCCCACCCGTGTCCGGAATCGATCTCGAAGATCCCCCGACGTCTCCGTCGCCGATGCCCGGCTCCACCCGTACCAAGCGGGTGGTCACCGAGGTGCCCAGCGTTGTTGACAAACGCTTCAACGCCATCACCATGGGTGCGGGCATTTCGGTGCTCGTGTTGCTCCTGCTGGTCGGTGCGTTCCTGTTCATCCAGAGCTCCAATGCGATCTCCGAGACCGGAGTCCTTCGGTTCCTGACCCGCACCGAATGGCGCACTGATGTGCAACCCCCAGCCATCGGCGTCATGGGACTACTCACCGGCACGGTGCTGGTTGCATTCGTCGCTGTGCTCTTCGCAGTGCCGCTCAGTGTGTTCTGTGCACTTGCCATCACGGAATACTCCACCGCTCGTCGGCGCAAGTGGCTCATCGGTGTTGTCGATCTGCTCGCTGCGGTGCCGAGTCTGCTGTTCGGCCTCTGGGGTTTCCTGTTCCTATCGGACAAGATGATTCCGATCTCGACCTGGCTCACCCAGAACCTCGGATTCATCCCCATCTTCAGCACGGAGCAGAACGCAAGCCTCACCGGTTCGATTTTCATCGCCGGTGTGGTGGTGGCCCTTATGGTGCTGCCGATCATCACCTCGGTCACCCGCGAGGTCTTCTCCCAGACCCCGCCGGGGGAGAAGGAGGCTGCCCTCGCCCTCGGCGGTACCCGCTGGGGCATGATCCGCGCTGTGGTTCTGCCCTATGGCCGCGGCGGCATCATCGGCGGCTCGATGCTCGGTCTGGGTCGTGCGCTCGGTGAGACCATCGCTGTGGCACTGCTGCTGCCGCAGGTGCCGCAGCAGATCGGTGAGAGCATCCACATCCTGCAGAACGGTGGTGCAACAGTTTCGGGTTTCATCGCCAACCGTGCAGGAGCAGACGCGTTCACGACCTCGGGTCTCATGGCTGCCGGTCTCGTGCTGTTCATCATCACCCTGGCCACCAACATGATCGCTTCGGTGGTTGTGTCGAAGAGCCGTTCGGGTGCGGGGGTCGACCTGTGAGCACGGAAACCCTTTCCCCCGGTTCATCGGCTTCCAGTTCGTCGACCTCGAACGCCTCCCGTCCCACCCCACAGCGTCGGGCCCGTCGACCCCGCGAGTTCACCAACTTCGACGTCTGGGTGCTGGTGGGTTCGATCATCAGCGCCTTGTGTCTCAACTGGCTGATCTTCTACCGCCTTACCGCCGGCGCCAGCCTGTTCGGTTTCCTGCTGTGTTCGTATTTCACGTTCCTCGCCATTTTCGGCGTCGTCACCGCCGATCGGATGGGTCGACTCGTCGCCACCGACAGGGTGATGACTGTGGTCGTCGTGAGTGCGGCGGCAATTGTGTTCGTGCCGCTCGTGCTGCTCATCGGGTACATCCTGCTCGAGGGCCTCAAGGCGCTCCGACCGAACTTCTTCATCAGTGATCAGGAGGGCATCACCCCCGTGTTGCCCTCCACGTCAGGTGGTGCCTCACACGCCATCGTCGGTTCGATCGAGCAGGTCGGCCTCGCCCTGCTCTGGTCGTTGCCGCTTGCACTCGCAGCGGCAGTGTTCCTGAACGAGTCACGCAGCAAGTGGCGCCGGCCCGTGCGGATCTTCGTGGATGCCATGAGCGGACTTCCGTCCATCGTCGCCGGTCTGTTCATCTTCGCCACGCTCATCCTGCCATTCGCCAAGAGCGGTAATCCGCTGTTCGGGTACAACGGCTTCATGGCCTCGTTGGCGCTTGCCATCACGATGCTTCCCACCATCACCCGCACTGTCGATGTGGTGCTACGTCTCGTTCCCGATGGTCTGCGTGAGGCATCGCTGGCCCTGGGCGCATCACGAGCCCGCACCGTCTTCTCCGTGGTGTTCCCCACCGCTCGAACCGGAATGACCACTGCGGTCGTGCTCGGTATTGCCCGTGCGGTGGGTGAGACCGCTCCGCTGCTGTTCACGGCCTTCGGCTACGACCTCATGAACTCAAACCCGTTCGCTGGTTCGCAGGAGAGCTTGCCGCTTTTTGTGTACCGCAACATTCGCAAGCCCGATATCGCGGCCATTGAGCGCGGTTTCGCCGGTGCCCTCGTGCTGCTGTTGCTCGTGGTTGCGCTGTTCGCGCTTGCCCGATTCATCGGCCGCGATCGTTCGAAGCGTCGCGGTGCGCCCAAGGGTGGCGGTGCCGCAGTGCGGACGAATCCCGATGATCCCTTCAACTCCCCAACCAGCCCGAGCACCTCAGCAGATGCTGATGCGACGGCAACGGGGCAATCCGTCCAGGAGCCGATGACCTCATGACTGCAATCGCCGAAAGGGCAAACCCCATGTCGCAAAATTCCACGCTGGTCACAGAACGACCTGCCATCGGTCGCGCCACCATCATCGGCGGCCCGCCCCCGGGTGCGGCAACGCTTGAGGCCCGCGGTGCCTGCGCATGGTTCGGCGACCGTCTCGTGCTCGAAGGCGTCGATCTCGTGATGCCCGCAGGTCAGGTCACCGCACTCATCGGCCCATCGGGCTGCGGCAAGTCCACCTTCCTGCGTCTGCTCAACCGCATGCATGAACTCATCCCCGGCGCGGCACTCGACGGTGAGATCTTCCTCGACGGAACTGATATCTACGCCACCGGAACCCGGGCCCAGCAGGTGCGTATGCGCATCGGCATGGTCTTCCAGAAGCCGAACCCGTTCCCGGCGATGAGCATCCGCGAGAACGTGCTCGCCGGTCTCAAGCTTGCCCGCCTCAAGTGCGATGAGAAGGACGATCTCGTCGAGCAGTCACTCCTGCGCGCCGGCCTCTGGAAAGAGGTTCGTGACCGTCTTGACAGTGCCGGTGGTGCCCTGTCCGGCGGTCAGCAGCAGCGTCTGTGTATCGCTCGTTCGCTCGCTGTGCAGCCCAATGTGCTGCTGATGGATGAGCCTTGTTCAGCGCTCGATCCCACCTCGACCCGTCGTGTCGAGGAGACCATCGACGAACTGCGTGGTGAGGTCACCGTTGTGATCGTCACCCACAACATGCAGCAGGCCAACCGCGTCTCGGATACCTGTGCGTTCTTCCTTGCGGCAGAGAACCAGCCCGGCGTTGTGGTCGAGCAGGGTCCGACCCGCAAGATGTTCGAGAACCCCGACGATCCCCGCACGCTCGACTACGTCGAAGGCCGCTTCGGCTGATGTCTCGCTCACGACGCCGCTCCAGTTTCCAGCGAATCGTCGGTGCATTCGTTGCGTTCGTTGTTGCTGCTCTGGCTGCTGTCGGTGTGGCGCCATCCGCAAGCGCGGCACCGGCACGCATCAATGGTCAGGGCTCGTCCTATGTGGCGCTCGCCATGCAGCAGTGGGTGGCCGACGCCCAGACCTCGGGCCTGCAGGTCAACTATCTACCCACCGGTTCGCCGGGTGGTCTCACATCCTTCGGTCAGTCGCTCGCCGACTTCGCCGGCACCGAAGCTGAGTTCAGCGCTCTCTCCACACAGGGGATCGGTGACACTCGTGGCTATCAGTACGTGCCGTCGGTCGCCGGCGCTGTTGCCGTTATGTACAACGTGCAGGATGCAGCGGGTCGCAAGGTGGACTACCTGCATCTGAGCCGCCGAACCATCGCCCGGATCTTCACCGGTGACATCACCACATGGAGCGACCCCGCGATCACCTCTGACAACAAGGGATTGGTACTTCCGAACCAGCCCATCAACGTCGTGTACCGCGGTGGCCAATCGGGAACAACGGGTCTGTTCTATGACTTCGTGGCCAATGTCGCCCCTGATGTGTTCGGCCCGTGGGCAGCGCGCAACAGCTTCCCCACAGCGGTTCGAATCATCCAGCTGGACAGCTCCCCGAGCTTCGTGCCGAAGTCCCAGGCATTCCAAGGTTCCGACCAGATTGCCCAGTTCGTCGGCAGTGGACAGGGCCTGTGGAGTATCGGGTACGACGAGTTCGGCTATGCCAAGACCTACGACGTCCCCGCAGCTTGGGTCGAGAACGCGGCTGGCGAGTCGGTGCTGCCGTATGCAGAGAACATCTCAGCGGCCCTCGAGACGGCCACGCTGCGACCCGATCTCTCGCAGGAACTCTCTGGTGTGTACAACTCCACCAACCCGATCGCCTATCCGATTTCGGCATACAGCTACATCGTGACCCAGTGTGCCGAGTCCGCTGATCGACCGACCTGTCGGGGGGCCTACCCGAACGCAGGAATCACCGAGACGCTCACCAAGTGGCTCCGCTACATCGCGTGCGAGGGACAGGTGAACATGGCCCGGATCGGTTATTCGCCGCTTCCCCCGAACCTCTCGCAGGAGGTGGCCAACTCGATTGCTCGGTTGACCGGTCAGGCCCCGGAGCAACTGACCCAGGCCAACTGTGCGAACCCCAGGTTCGGTGGTTCTGTTGGCGACGGAGGAACCCCACCTGTCGATCCGATCAAGAACGTCGATGTCATCGGTGGTGAAAATGCCGTAGGTTCGGAGTTCGACGCCGCCGGTGGTGCAACCACCGGCAACGGCGGAACGACCTCGAGTGGTGGTGGCAGTACCGACTGGCGCCGGGCAACTCCGGTCGCCTACGTCGGGCCGTCAATTGCGTCATCGAACGGCATTGCCGTTCTCTTTCTCCTGCTCGTGATGGCTGTCCCGGTCATCGTGGGCGCAGTTCTCGCCCGCCGTCGACGGAGTGATTCCTCGCTCGGGTGAGCAACACCGGTGAACAAGAGGGCTGAAGTGTTGGCCTGTTCTTCACCTTGTGTTCCATCAGCCTCGGTCGATGGTTCACCTTGACCCTAGATACTTCTCACTGCCGTGCCCCAACTTCGAGCACGGCGTCGACACCACCCAGCAGTCCACCTCTCCCCTTTTCGAAAGGACCAAAGCTGTGAAGAGTTCTCTTCTCAAGCGCAGTCTCATCGCCGGTGCAGTGGTTGCCACTTCCGTGGCCACTTTCATCCCGACGATCTCCGCTGCGTCAGCCGCAACAGTCATTGCCGTCGCCGGCTCCGACACGACCGAAAACGTCATGAAGTCGATCATGGAGCAGGTCAGCACCGTCGACGTGCCCACCTATAACGTTCCGGTGTACTCGTTGAACCCGTTCACTGTTCCCGCCGACGACTTCTGCCCCTCGGTGGTCTACTCCCCGCAGGGCACGACCGGGCTCACTGCTCCCAACCAGGTCGCCCCGAATGGTTCCGGCGCCGGCCGTAACGCACTCCGCGATTTCGTTGCGAGTAGCAAGCGCTACACCGCTGGCGCCGAAGTGCTCAGCAGCTCGGTTGAGGCCTATGCAGTAGCAACTCCGGTGAAGGGCTGCATTGATATCGCCCGCTCGTCGGCCTACAGCTCAGGCTCGCCCGCTGCCACCAAGGGCCAGTTCTACGCCTTTGCCCTTGACGCCGTGAGTTGGGCGTCCCCCAGCTCGAAGGCTCCGTCCACGCTTTCCATCAGCGACCTGCAGAAGATCTACAACTGCACCTACACCAACTGGAACCAGGTTCCGGGTGGTTCGGATGGGCAGATCCAGCGCTACCTCCCGCAGGCTGCTTCCGGTACCCGCGCCTACTTCCTCAGTGATGTGCTGATGGGAGCGGTCACCGACTTCACCGCCAAGACCAACTGCCCGGCAGTCAAGATCCTTGACAAGAACGGCCTCGAATTCGAGGAGAATCGGGGCGACAGGATCCCCGATGCGGACCTCGAGACTGCGATCCTTCCGTACTCGGCCGGCCAGTGGGCCTATCAGGCCAACAACGCCGCCAACCCCTCGATCGACCAGCGCAAGTCATCCACTGGTGTCGTGACCGCCATCAAGGGGATCAACAACTCCGCCTTCGGCAAGACCGGTTCCGGAGACAACGTGCTGAACAACACCGGTCACGTTGCCTACAACGACATCGATGGCCGCTACCAGCTCAATGATTCTGGCTGGGCCAACGTTGACACCACCGCTGATGCGGCTGGCTACCCGATCACCGACAGCAACACCGTGCAGGAGTCGGGCAAGTCAAAGACAGCCGTCGATTTCCCGGGTGTACGTCTTGTCTACAACGTGCTCCACACCGATTCCCCGAGCTACAGCACCGCCCGCGACCTCGTCGGCTTCAACAACATCGATAGCGGCGCTAAGAGCACCCTTTGCAGCGGTGGTTTCAAAACCACCATCTCGACCTTCGGGTTCTCACCGCTCACCTCAACAGCGAACGGTGCTTCGAATCTCGCCGGTTCCAGCTGCCGTCGCTACCTGGCCTAATCAGCAATTACTAGGTCCCAGGTCGGGGTTGGCCGCAGTGGCCAACCCCGACTCGGATCAATCGAAAGGCTCTTGATGACCTCGAATTCCTCATGGCTCGAACCCAAGGTTTTGGTTCCGTCCGGTGTCGCAGTCGTGGCAGTGGCGCTTCTCATCCTGGTTCTTGTCTTCGGGGGTAACTCGGGCGACTCGGCTGGGAGCGCCTCTTCAGTCAGCTCGACCTCATCCCCAGTCGTCGACTCGGTAACGGATCCGGTGAGCGGTGCCTCAGGTCCGGTGGAACCCGGCGCGGTGCCTGCATCGGTTCCGTCGGGTCCGTACACCACGCCGACGATGCCGGTACAGGTGGACGCTCCTCCGGTTGATGGAGCGGTGGATGGCGAGGCCATCACGGTTCATGGGAGTCCGGAGCCCGGGTCGAAGCTGTACGGGGTTGAAGCGAGACTCTGCCGGGGAGATGTGGCAGTCGTCGATGACGGCATGTTCACCCCCACCCTCGGTGGAGTCTGTATCGCCAAGCCCCTTTCCGAGATTTCGGATTCGAAGGTTGCCGTCGTAGGGACCGAGCCGTTCGAAGGCCTGGACATCACGTTCAGGGTCGGTGTCGGTTCCACCACGTTCAAGACCCAGTACGACGGTCCTTCGACCATCACATGCGGGCCGAGCTCGCCATGTCAGATCGTTCTCAAACTGCAGTATCCGAAGGGATTCGGCTTCAAGGGAATCCCTGTCACCTACCGGTGATCGCGGAACTCCCCGCTGATGCTTCGCAGTGTTCACTCGCAGTACCGGAACTGTTCTCCTCGGGAGAACTGCCCGGAAACCTTCATTCGTCACACTTCAACGGTATTCATCCACTGACTGGGCGCCAGGCGCCCGAGAGAGGTCACACTCTGATGATTCGCTCCTTCCGATCCCGCCTTGTGGCGGTGTCAACGGGGGTGCTGCTCACCGCAGCAACTCTCGGGACACTCGCCCCAGTGGCCCAAGCGGAGACTGTGTCGGGCAATGTGCCGGCCACGATCACTGCCTCACCGACGACCGGGCTCGTCTCGGGCTCCACCGTCACGGTCTCAGCCACCGCCGACCTCAACTGGAACATCTATTCGCTGCGGGCTCGCCTGTGTAAGAGCTCGGCGATGATCGACAATGCAGGTGACTTCTCGCCCACGCTTGGCGGCAACTGCATCTCCGGCCCGTTGGCTGCGAACACCGACAGCGACGTCACCGTGAATACATCTGTCGGAGCTCGTAGCTCGGCGACGCTGGACTTCAATGTTGGCGCCGGGTCCACGACGTTTGCCACGCAATACGACGGCAACACGACCATTGCTTGCGGTGTCACCTCGACCACAGGTTGCAAGCTCGTCGTTGAAATGTCGGCGAATAACCTCAGTGGCCGCGTGATCTACAAGTCGTTCCCGCTCACCTACGCCCTGCCGAACGCCCCCACCGGCGTATCAGCAGTTTGGGGTAACGCCAAGGCTGTCGTTTCCTGGACCGCTTCCGCTGCCCAGACCGGTCTGCCGGCGGTGACCTCCTACACCGTGACTTCCTCGCCCGGTGGCTTCACCTGCACGACGGCGAGCACCAGCTGCGAGGTTTCGGGACTCACGAACGGAACGCCCTATACCTTCAGCGTGACCGGAACGAGCACTCTCGGTACCTCCGCTGATTCCACTGCCACCTCAGCTGTCACGCCCTCGAGCTCGGCCTACGTTGTCTCGTCGACACCGACGGCCGGTCTCTCCTCGGGAACCACTGTCGCCCAGACGGTCACCATGAGCACCGGGCAGAACCTCTATTCGGTGCGCACCCGTCTCTGTAAGGCCTCGGCCACCATCAGCAACGCCGGTGATTTCTCGCCGACGCTCGGGGGCAACTGTGTCTCCACGCCGCTTGCCAGCAACACCGACAGCGACGTCACTGTGACCACATCAGCCGGCAGTCGTGGTTCGGCCTCGCTGAGCTTCAAGGTCGGCGCCGGCACGAAGACGTTTGCCACCCAGTACGACGGCAACTCCACCATCGCCTGCGGCACCACATTCGCCAATCGTGAATCCTGCAAGCTCGTGACGGAGATCAGCTACACCACCGCCCTTGGCGTCGCGCGTGTGGTTTACGAGAGCACGGCGATCGCCTTTGCGACGGTTCCCGCCGCCCCTGGTGCTCCCACCGTGGCCATCGGCGCCACTGGTGGCTCGGCAACTGCATCCTGGACCGCTCCCGCCACTGGTGGCTCAGCGATCACGGGCTATCAGGTGACCGCCACTGGCGGCGTGAGCCCCATTGTCTTCACCGTCGGCGCTTCGACACTGTCCCAGGCGTTCGCCGGCTTGTCGAAGACCACCACCTACACATTCACGGTGAAGGCAGTGAACGGCGTGGGTTCCAGCCTCGCCTCTGCCGGTACCTCGAAGCTCGCTGCCGCTGTTCCGGCAAAGCCGGCAACGATCACGGTGGGCTCGACCGGCAACGGATCCATCACTGTGAACTACACAGCCCCGGCCACCACCGTGCCTGGCGCCCCCGTGACCGGCTACTTGGTGCAGGCGTTTGCCCCCCTTGCCACTACTGCGGCCGACACCTGCAACAACGGTGACAGCATCTTGACCTGCACGCTCACCGGGCTCACGAACGGCGTGAAGTACGAGATCCGGGTCTCCGCGAAGAACGTGGTCGGCACCGGCGTCAGCTACAACAAGGTCAAGAACGTGATCCCCGCCACGACACCGGGCAAGCCGTCGATCACGACGGTCACTGGTGGCAATGGTCAGGTCACCGTGGCCTGGTCGGCACCGCTTTCCAACGGCGGCTCGGCAGTCACCGGGTACACGGTTCAGGCCTTCAACGCCGCTGGCACCGACGCCATCGACGGCAAGACCTGCACGCCAACCGCCGCGACCGGCACCAACTGCATCGTCGCCGGCCTCACCAATGGCACCGCCTACACGTTCAAGGTGACTGCGGCGAACGCCAAGGGCAGCGGTTCGGCCTCTGATGCTTCGGCAGCAGCGACTCCGGCAACGGTACCTTCGGCTCCGGGCTCCCCGCAGGCCACCGCCAACTCCCTCAAGTCCGTCACGATCAGCTGGAGCGCCCCGAGCAGCAACGGCTCGGCGATTACCGGCTACACCGTGCAGGCCTACACATGGAACGGCAGCGTCGCCACCATCGTGACGCCGAAGAAGTGCACCACCACCTCCGCCACGACCTGCAATATCGGGGGTCTTGTCGCTGGAACCCAGTACAAGTTCAACATCACTGCTACCAACGCCAAGGGGACCAGCTCCGCTGCGACCACTGCGGCTGTGACTGCGAAGAACTAAAGGAAATTGATGAAACACCGCTCCCTCAAACGAGCGCTCGCAGTGGTGAGTGTCGCAGCTATGGCTGCGGCACTCACCGCGTTCGGCGTGGCAACTCCTTCCGAAGCTTTGGAATCGGCAACGGCCCCCTGGACCGTGTCGGTGACGCCGAACACCAGCATCACCGATGGGCAGCTCGTGTCAATCAATCTCCAGACCACGACTGCCCATCGCATCTATGAAGCGAATGCCCAGATCTGCAGACTCGGCGTTGACTACCAGCCGAGTGACGGCGATCGTCCGGCGAAGGATTTCGACGCTGGGGATCTCAACTGCCCGGCAATTCCGATCTCATCGAGCTCCGATGTGCAGACCGGCGATGCCAACCTTTACGGACCGGCCACCCAGCCGGGAGGTTCATCGTTCTCGATGTACGTCGGTAGCGGAGTTGTGGAGTGGCCGGCCGTTTCGACCGGTCGAGCGCAGCGTCTGACCTGCGACTTCGAGAATCCCTGTGCCCTCGTGGTGGAGGTGTACGGGTCAGTCGCTCCCGGTGTCGCCCGGTGGATCCCGTATGTTCAGACGCTGTCGTACCGGGTCGACGACCCGGTGGCCGGCTGCGGCGGTCCCGCTGACGGGGTGCTGAACACCGCGGCACCAGAGCGGGTCACTGATCTGTGGATCAACTGGACCCTCGATCAGTGCCGCCTCCCCGGCGCGCAGGCAGGCGCAGTATCGCGAACCAGTTTCTCTGATGAGTCCGATGCCATGAATGGATTTTCGAGTGGTGCACTCGATGTCGGCTACAGCGCAGTCGGTTATGACGCCGGACCTGCGCTCGGTCGAGGATCGCGAACCGAACCCCTCGAAGCCCGACCGTCGACAGCCGTGCCACTCGCAGTGAACGCCACCGTCGTGGCCGTGGGTAACGGTCGGCGCGGCCCGAACAGCCGAAAGATCCCGTTCACCGATGTACGTGTGACTCGCAGTCAGCTCGCCCGGATGTTCACCGGGGGTCCTCTCGAGTTCCTCGAATATGAGCGGCAGTCGTTTGCCGATCTCAACCCTCAGTTCGACGAGGCCAGCGTGTTCATCTCTGCGTCGATTCAGGTTGGTGCGTTCGCTCCCGCAGACGCGTCGTCCTGGTTCCTCACCAGCTTCCTGAAGGAAACGCAACCCGACGAATGGAAGGTTCCGGACACGAATAAATTCGGGCCCGAACGTGGCCTTACCCGAGGATCCTCAATCGCCTTCGGCATCGCAAACCCCTCGTTCAACGGTGCTGTGGACATGTTCACCGGAAACTCAGTACTCGTGAAGACCCTGCGGAGCCAGAACACCAATGACTTCGGTGGCATCTGGGTGCTCACCGATCTTGCAACTGCAAATCATCTCGGTCTGTCGGTCGCCAGTATCGAGAACGACAATGGGGTTTTCGTTGCTCCCACCCCTGAATCGATGAACGCTGCGGTCGCCACGATGAAGCCCACCGATGACGGTCGGCTGATGCCTGATCCGGCTGCATCCGTTGACAAAGATGCTGTGCAGCCCTACCCGCTCACATTCGTGGACTACGCAATCGCTCCCACCTCGAAGCTTGTCGATTCGACGTGCAAGGGACGTACTGCGTCCCAGGCGTTGCTCGGGACCTGGCTGAATTACGCGGTGAGCGAGGGCCAGAGCAAGCTCCCTGTTGGATACGCACCTCTCACTGATGACCTTCGAGCCACCGCAAGCGAGGCCATTGCCAAGATCGGTTCGGAGACTCCGGACTGTTTCGTCGAGGGAGACCCGTTGCCTGTCCTCGCACCACCGCAGGGCGGCGGATCCGGAGCTGGAGGTGGCGGCGGTATCCGCAATCCCGGAATCAATCCGACAGCCACTGGCGGTGCTGACTCGCCGAACCCTGCATCTGGAACTGTGAAACCCGAAGTTCTTGCCGCAGAGGTCCCCGAGTTCACAGCACGAACTGCGGCCAGCGCTGCAGCCGCCTTCGGGGGCATGATCCTCGTGTTCGGGCTCTTGTCGCTGATGGCCATGGCCACGACCGGTCGACTGCCCACGATGAGCTCCCTCCGATCCCGTCTGGGAGGTCTGGGACGATGACAATCGACGAACAGGTCTCGATGGTCGGTTCCATCGATGTCCTCCCACCCCATCGGGAGTTTGCTCCCAGGCCCGAAGCCACACCGATGCATCGACCGGGGGCACCCTCCGGCAAACTCCTGCTCCTGTGGGCCGCTGTGCTCGTGCTCGTGGTCGCAGTAGTTCTCATTGCTGTGGAGCCGATGTTCCAACAGCGTGAGCAGGGTTTGCTACTCAGCGACTACCGGTCTTCGATCGACAAGGCGGCCAACCAGGCCACCGGTCTCGGCGGCGTCGAAGTATCGACCACCGCGCCTGAGTTCGGTTCGCCCGTGGGCATCATGGAGATCGAGCCAATCGGACTCCAGCAGGTCATTGTCGAAGGTGCTTCGGCTCCGATCATGCAGAACGGTCCCGGCCATGTGCCCGGCACTGCGGCACCGGGTCAGCCCGGTAACAGCGTTGTCGTTGGTAGGTCGGCGCTGTTCGGCGCACCGTTCGCCGACCTCTCGAAACTTGCCGTCGACGACCTCATCGCAGTCACCACCACCCAAGGTCAGGTCGTCTATCGAGTTGCCGAAGCAGCATCGGTGCAGCTGAGCAATGCCAAGCCGGAGAGCAAGCCGGCCTTGTCGGGAACTGCTGCTACCCCGGGTGAGTACAAACCGATCCTGGAGTCCGGTCGCATCTCGATCGAGTCGCTCTACGGATCGACCACCGACGATCGACTCACGCTCGTCACCTCTGCCAGTGCCTTCCCGCTCAATTCGGCTGAAGCACGTGTGGTCATTGCCGTCATGGCGGGCAAGCCCTATGCGCCGACGCCGCAGAACGGTCGAACGAACCGCCAGACGGGTACCACCAGCGATACCTCACACTGGCCCTTTGCCCTGCTTGCGGCGCTCTGCCTCGCTGGGGCGATCGTCGGTGCGGTCCTGCTCTACCGGCGCTCCAGCGCGCGCGTGGCATATCTGCTCACGGTGCCACCGCTCTTGGTGTTTGCGGTGCTCGCCTCGGAGACACTCAGCCAGCTGCTGCCAGCCTGGTTCTGAGCTTCGACCTTCGAGCAGCAGCTCAGCGGTTCAGCAGCTCAGCAGCTCAGCGTGGAGGCCGGATCAGGCCTTCCTGCACCACGGTGACGGCAAGTTTGCCGTCGGCGGTGAAGACCTCGCCGCGAGCGAATCCGCGACCACCGGAGGCTGATGGGGTGTCCTGCGCATAGAGCAGCCACTCATCGGCTCGGAACGGTCGATGGAACCACATCGCGTGGTCAAGGCTGGCCATGAACACGTTGTCGACCGGACCGAGCGCGTGCGGCAGCAATGCCGTATCGAGCAGTGTCATGTCCGAGGCGTAGGTGAGTGCACAGGCATGCAGCACGGGGTCGTTGGGAAGGTCGCCGGTGGCCTTGAGCCAGATGCGCTGATAGGGCGGAAGTTCGCGCTCTCGGTCGGCTGGTCCCCAGTCGCAGTTACGCAGATCGAACGGGAGATCGAGTTCGAATCGATGGTCGCCGTGCTCAGCAGCGATCTCCGCCCAGCGTTCCTTGATGCCGGGCAGCGTTTCGGGTGCAGGCACGTCAGGAATGGTCGCCGAATGGTCGAAGCCGTCCTCGGGAACCTGGAACGAGGCCGACAGGCTGAAGATGGCCCGACCACTCTGGATGGCGGTGACCCGACGGGTGGTGAACGACAGGCCGTCGCGGATTCGCTGCACGTCGTAGAGGATCGGGATGCGGGCATCGCCCGGACGCAGGAAGTACGCGTGCAGAGAATGCACACGGGTTTCGGTTTCGACCGTGCGGGCGGCGGCCACGAGCGCCTGCCCGGCGACCTGACCGCCGAACACGCGCTGGCGATCAGCATGGGGGCTACTGCCCCGGAAGATGTTGAGTTCGATCTCCTCGAGGTCGAGGAGGTTCAGAAGTGCGTCGACGGCGGCCTGAGTCACCCGACCAATCTCCCACATCAGCACGCACCCGCGCACCGATGCTGCCACTCGCGTATGAGTCGGGAAACTAGGGTCCGGTGTATGGCACAGAACTTCCCCGAAGGATTCCGTTGGGGCACCGCCACGGCGGCGCATCAGGTCGAAGGTGGCAACTGGAACAACGACTGGTGGGCATGGGAGCACGCCGAGGGTTCCCCCTGCGAGGAACCCAGTGGCGACGCTGTGGATCAGTGGCATCTCTATGAGCAGGACATCGCGCTCTGCGCGGCACTCGGCTTCGACAACTACCGCTTCTCCATCGAATGGTCGCGTATCGAACCCGAGCCCGGCTTGTTCTCACGCGTTGCACTCGACCACTACCGACGCGTCTGCGCGGCCTGTCATGCCCACGGCATGGAACCAGTGGTCACCTTCCATCACTTCACCACGCCGCGCTGGGTGGTGGCCGAGGGTGGCTGGCATACGGCCAGCACTGTTGATCGGTTCCTGCGCTTCAGCGAAGTGGCAGTGGGCGCGCTCGGTGATCTCATCGGTCGCGCCTGCACCATCAATGAACCCAACATCGTGGCGATGATCGGCTATCAGATGGCGTTCTTCCCGCCCGGGGTGAGCGATCTCGATCAATACCGTCGGGCCACCGACAACTTCATCGCTGCCCACCAGCGGGTCGTGCCGATCCTGCGCGGTGGTCCCGGCGACTTCCCGGTGGGGCTCACCTTGTCCATGGCCGATCATCAGGCTGTTCCGGCCGACGATCCCGATGCGCTCTCCGCACTCGATGCGCTGCGCCGTGACATGGAGGACCAGTACCTCGACGTCTGCACCGGTGATGACTTTCTCGGCGTGCAGACCTACAGCCGCACCCGGGTGGGTCCCAAGGGTGTGATCGGCGGCGAGCCCGGCTACGACATCCTGGAGATGGGCTACGAGTTCTACCCGGAGGCGCTCGAGGCCTGCATTCGTCGGGCATGGGACTACACCGGTGGTTCCATCCCGTTGCTCGTCACCGAGAACGGCATCGGCACCCACGACGACGGTCAGCGTCGTCGCTATGTCACGACCGCGCTCGAGGGCGTGCTCGCCTGTCTCGCCGACGGCATCGATGTGCGCGGCTACACGTACTGGAGCCTGCTCGACAACTTCGAATGGTGCTTCGGCTATCGCCCACGCTTCGGCATCATCGATGTCGACCGCAGCACCCAGCGTCGCATCGTGAAGCCCAGTGGCGAATGGCTCGGGCGTGTTGCCCGCGCGAATGCCCTCATCGAGTGAACCGCGCTGATTTTTGTGGATCACTGCCAGCGGTAGTGTGGTCATGCTCCAACGGGGCGAGCATCGCCGGCCGCCCCCGGTCGGCAGGAGAGGTACGCCAATGAGTTCTGACGCTCCTGCAGAGCATGTGATCACTCCGATGCCCGAACCCAAGGGTCGCATCGGACACATCGTCGGACTCGTGCGCACCAAGGGTCTTCGCTACTCGCTCGTTGCCGCGGTGAACGTTGTTGTCGGTCAGGGGCTGCTGTTCACCCTGCAGCATTGGTGGCAACCGAATGTTGCGAATGTGATCTCGGTGTCGCTCTCCTCGGTTCCGGCCTATTACATGAACCGCTCGTGGGTCTGGGGCAAGAGCGGGAAGAGCCATCTGCGCAAGGAGGTCGCTCCGTTCTGGGCCTTCACCGTTCTGGGTCTGGTGCTCTCCACGATCGCGATCACGGTCGTGCAGGACCACACGACCAACAAGTTCCTGATTCTGGGAACACAGTTGTTCGTGTGGGGTGTCCTCTGGGTGGTTCGATTCTTCGTACTCGACAAGTTGTTCCATGTCGAGGTCTATGAGGACGACACCCCGGACATCGACTGAGCGCAAACCGACACCGACAGGACTCCGATGAATCCCACTCTCCAACATGCCGCCGAAGCTGCTCGCGGCTTCATGCCTCCCGATGAAGGTCTGGCGCTGCACGACGCCGCGGCCACTGTGCCTGTTGGTGGTTCGCCCATGCTCGAGATCGGCAGTTACTGCGGCAAGTCCGGGATCTACCTCGGTGCCGCGGCGCAAGAGCGCGCCACGGTGTTGTTCGCTCTCGACCATCACCGTGGCTCCGAGGAGAACCAGCCGGGTTGGGAATGGCATGAACCCGACCTCGTCGATCCGGCCGTTGGTCGCATCGACACCCTGCCGAATTTCCGCCGCACAATTTTCGACGCCGGCCTCGAGGGAACAGTCATTGCGGTCGTCGGCGATTCACCCACACTGGGTCGCCATTGGCAGATCCCGTTGTCGTTCCTGTTCATCGACGGCGGTCATGGTTCCGAACCGGCCCATCGTGATTTTGAACTCTGGACCCCATGGGTCGAGCGCGGTGGGCTGCTTGCCATTCACGACGTGTTCCCGGACCCGGCCGACGGTGGGCGCCCACCGTTCGAGATCTACTGCCGGGCCATCGAGTCGGGTGATTTCGTCGATGTGTCAGCCACCGGCTCGTTGCGGGTGCTGCGCCGGGTGCACGACTGATCGGTCGGCATGCTCAGTCGGCGTGGTCGTCGATCGGGGTGTCGGTGTCGAGGTCGACCAAGGGCGGAAGCGCGTGGTGGTCGATGAACAGACCAGAGGCTGCCGAGGTTCGGCTGAGCGCATCGGCGGCGAGAATGACCGCAGCGTCGGTGTAGGTGGTGCGTTCGTCGCCGGGGAAATGCACCTCATCGGGGAACACGATGCCGGTCCAGTAATGGCCGTCATGATCACGGAGTTTCTGGGCCCAGGAGAACATCTGCAGCGCGATGTCGCGATTGCCGACCGAGAGTTCGGCGATGAGGCATTCGCAGGTCTCGGCAGCCGTGACCCATGGGCGGTCGCTCACGCAACGAATGCCACGATCCTCGACGAGGAACGTGTTGCGTCGTGAGGCGAGCCGTTCACGGCCCTCCTCATCGGTAAGTACGCCGCCGAGCACCGGGTAGTACCAATCCATGGCCCAGCGGGCTTTGGGGGCGAACGCGTCGGGGGCGGAACCGAGACAATGGGAGCGCACGATCTGGGCCAGACGGGAAACGCTGAGTTCCCAGTCGGGTCGCTCATGGCCGAGCAGATTGGCGATGGCCACGGCGCAGCGAAGGCTGTGACAGATGCTTGATGAACCCGTGAGCAATGCGAATGACCACGGCGTGCCATCGGCATGACGGGCCCAGAGGATCTCGCCCCGGGGAGTCTGCAGATCAAGAACGAAATCGATCGCCTTCTCGACAGTTGGCCACATCGACTCCACGAACACGAGGTCGCAACTCAGCAGCCAGTGATGCCAGACGCCGGCTGCGATGTAGGCGATGGTGTTGGCGTCGAGCTTGTCCTGTTCGATGGAATCGGCGAGGTAGTACTGATGCCAGGAACCGTCTTCGCGCTGCACATCAACCAACCACTGATAGGCCCGAAGCGCTTCGTCGGTGAGGCCGGCAAGATCGAGCGCCATCGCAGCTTCGACATGGTTCCAGGGGTCGGCATGGCCGCCCGGGAACCACTGGATCATGCCGTTGGGCAGCTGCCACGAAGCGATGGCCTCGGCGGTCTCGCGGACCTGCTCTGCGGTGATGATGCCTTCGACGGAGGGGATGATGGTCATGCGGAGGCTCCCACGGTGGCGGTCCGACGGGTGGACGAGCCGGTGACCGGCTTGGTGGCGTAGACCACGAGTGATTTACCGAGCACCGGGTTGAGCAGACGTTCGGTGGTGCGGGTGATTGCCGGTGCGGTCATGATGTCCCACTCGAGCAGCTTGGTGTACTGCTTCACGAGGGGATTGCTGCTGTTGGTGGGCCCAACTGCACAGCGCAACCACCAATAGGGCGCATGGAGGGCGTGGGCCCGATGGGAAACGGTGGGGTTGAGGCCGGCGGTGCGCATCTTGTCGCGCAATTCGGATTCCGAGTAGATGCGCACATGCCCGCCGACCACGAAAGGAGCGTGGTATTCGTCGGAGAGCTTCCAGCAGATCTTCTCGGGCAGTTCGGCCGGGATGGTGATGGCAATGGTGCCGCCGGGGCGCAGTACCCGGGTGAGTTCGTCGAGGGCGGCCATGTCATCGGGGACATGCTCCATGACCTCCGACGCGATGATGCGATCGAAGGCGCCATCGGCGAACGGAAGCTGCGTGCCATCGCCGTTGACCGAGGTGCATGACAGTCCCGGGGCGATCTCGCCGGCCTCACGCATGGCGTCGGCGGTGTTCACCACCTGCACGAGTTCGGGATAGGCCATATCGCAGGCAACCACGGTGCTGCCCCGACGCAATGCTTCGAAGGCATGGCGGCCGAATCCACAACCGAGATCGAGCAGGCGATCGCCGGCCTGCAGGCCGAGTCGGTCGTAGTCGGCGGTGAGCATGGCTCAGGCCCCGGTCTTCGGGAGTCGGGAGTGCTGATAGCGCGGAGCCGCGCCCGCGCCACCAGGACGGCGGGCCTGGATGGCGGCGGTCTCGGCCAGAAGTGCCCGGTAGTGCTCGACGGTGCCGACTGCCGTGTGGCGCCAGGTCCAGCGTTCGATCACGCGTTGGCGGCCGGCGGCACCGATGCGATCACGCAGTGCTTCGTCGTCGAGGGCCATGGCGATCTTGGCGGCCAAGGCCTCGCTGTCGCCCGGGGGAACGCACAGCGCAGTGTCGTTATCGGCACCAACGACCTCGGGGAGAGCTCCGCCAGTGGTGGCCACCAGCGGCACACCGCAGCTCATGGCCTCGATCGCCGGCAGGGAGAACCCCTCATAGAGCGAAGGGACAACAGCGAGCTGTGCTTCGGAATACAGCTCGATGATGCGCTCCTCGGGAACGCCGGTGATGAACGTGACGGCGTCGCGCAGACCCAGTTCGTCGATGATGCGGGCCGAGGGGCCGCCCTCTTTGAGGCGCCCGATGACGACCAGTTCGATATGACGTTCGGTGCGGAGCTTGGCCACGGCCTCGAGCAGATAGCGCAGGCCCTTCATGGTGACGTCAGCGCTGGCGGTGGTGATGAGACGGCCGGGCACTCGCTTCACATGGGGCTGCGGCTTGAAGAGTTCCTGATCGACGCCGACCGGCACCACATGTAGACGATCGAGCGGAACGTTCTGATCGGCGTGGATGTCCTTCAGGGAGTTCTGCGACACGGTGATGACCCGCGGCATGCGTGAGGCCACGCGGGTCTGCATCTTGGTGAAGCCGTACCAACGACCCTTCGAGAACCGCTTGAAGGCGGTCTCGGCGTGTTCCATCTCGAGACGGCGATCGACAGTGATGGGATGGTGGATGGTGGCGAGCACTGGGAGGCCAACTCGTTCCATGGCCAGCAGTCCGTAACCGAGACACTGGTTGTCCTGAACGAGATCGAACTCATTGACCCGGCGGCGCAGATGTTGGAACGCGCGCACGCTGAAGGCGAGCGGCTCGGGGAAGCTGCCTCCCATGAAGGAGCTGACCTCGACGAGATCGCCGAGGCTCTTGATCTCCCAGGGGCCGGGCAGGCGCATCGGATACTGGTCGTTGTAGATGTCGAGACTGGGTAGGTCGATGAGCGGCACCCGGGGGTCGACGATCGGATACGGCTGCCCGCTGAGCACCTCGACCTCGTGCCCGAGATCGAGCAGGGCCTTGGTGAGATGGCGGGTATAGACCCCCTGGCCGCCCACATGGGGCTTGCCACGGTAGGTCAGGAACGCGATGCGCAGCGGAAGATCGCCGTCAGCAGCGGTGCGTCCCGAGGTTCGGGGGGCATCTGCGGTGGGGGACATGAGTCGTCAAGTCTCCCCGCCCACCCTGTACGGGTCAAGATGAGAGGGAGTCAGATGACCGTCGCCGCCCCGGGACCGGGCGTCCGAGCGCCAGCCACCAGGCCAGCGCCACGAGCAGCGCTGAGGCCCCCACCATGGGATTCGGGCCCATCCGGGTGGCAATGGTGTCCCCTGAGCGCATCCCGACCTCATGCTCCAGGACGGCTCGTTCGGAGATGCCGGTGCGGTCGATCAATCGCCCAGCGGGGTTGACGATCGCGCTGAACCCGGTCGGGGCGGCCTGCAGCACCCAGCGGTCGTTCTCGATGGCCCGGAGCCTGCTGGAGGCCACCTGCTGGGACTGGACCTCGGTGAGCCAGTAGCTCGAACCGTTGGTCGGATTGAGCAGGATCTCCCCGCCGTGGAGCACGCCATCGCGGCCGCGGTTGGTGAAGAAGATCTCCCAGGAGATCGCCACGGCGAGCGATCCGGCTGGGGTGTGCAGCACTGCCGGGCCGGTTCCGGCGCGGGCATCACGCACCGGCAGTCCGCTGTTCGAACCCCCCGCCCATTCGATGAACGAGCGCATCGGCACGTATTCGCCGAACGGCACGCGGCGAACCTTCTCGTAACGCTCACCTTCGGAACCATCGGGCAGGTACACCTGGGCGACATTGGTGAATGTGTGAGCGTCGACGCCTTCAGTCACCCCGGCGACGAGAGTTGTGTCGAGTTTTTCGGCAAGAGCCGAGAGGGCCGCGCCCTGCAGATTCGCTCCGATCGGCCCCTCGACATCGACGACGTTCTCGGGCCACACCACGAGATCCACAGGAGTGTGGACATCGGCGCTGGCATCGAGATGACGACGGAACACCGCCAGGGAATCGGAGGTGGCGGCGTGGGTGCCCTGCGGTCCACCGCCCTGCACCACCGCAGCCCGGATCACCCGCACCTCATCACCCCTTGGTGCCACCATGGCGAATCCCCAAAGGGCAACGACGAATGCCAGTGCGCCGCATGCGACGACCCACCGACGTTCCCACGCCGCCGAGAGCGACACGCCCACAAGCGCCACAGCGAACACCACGCCGATTGCGCACAGCACCCGGGCGATCTGACCGAGCGGCGCGGCGGCTTGGCTCATTGCCGTGGTGGCTAGTGGCACGCCGCCGAACGGAAGGGTCCAGCGGGTGATCTCGGCGAGGGTGAATGCGGCCGGCACGGCGATCCATCGGATCCAACTACGCGAGGCCTGACCTGGCACCGCGACGCCGGCGAGGCCGACCATGGCGGCGTAGACGATGACGGCGATCGGATACCCGACGGCGGTGAGTTCGACCATCCAGAGCATGGTGGGGGCGAACCAGGCCACCGCCATGAGAAAGGACCGCAGGAAGCGGGCCCGGGGCCGGGCGCCGGCGAGAAGCTGATCCCAGATGGCGACACCGATGAATGCCGCCGGCCACCATCCGAACGGCGGAACCGAAGCTGCCAGCAGCAACCCAGCGAGGATCGCCAGCGCTGGACCGCGCACGCGCGTTCCCATCAGTTGCCGTTCGAAACCTTCAGGCGGGGCGGCAGCAGACGGTCGGCGATGGTTTCGTAGGTCTGAGCCTCGGCCTGAACGGTCCGGGTGCCGGAGCGTTCGAACACGAGGGTGATCGCAATGGACTGACCGACTCGAAGCGGTTCGACGAGGCCGCTCAGCAGGAGCTGATCGCCACCGGGCTGCATGCGCAGATCGCCGAATCCGGGGACATCGAGACGATCAACGGTGACGGGGTGACCAACGGTCTGGGTGCCGTCGCTGGGCTGGGAGGTCTGCCACTGTTGAAGCACCACGGTGGCCGCGGCGGGGGTAGATGCGCTGAGCAGTACGTCCGAGCCGCCGCCGTTATGCAGCCAGACGTACGCCGCGGTCGGGTCGCCCTCGGATGCCACGAGCGGGGTGCGGACCTCGATGGCCACCGGAGGCTTGGAGAAGGGATGGATGATGGCGACGAACACGAGGAGGCCGGCACAGAACAGCACCACCAGCACGGGCGCGGCGCGCCGGATTCGGGCGTAGATGTCGGTGCGGGGCGCGGGCACGGGTGTTGGCGGTTCGGGCGTAGTCATGGGGTCTTTCGGTGATGGCGAGGTGTGTGCATCCTTGTCCCGATCGCGACCGGAGGTCAGATCGGACGGCACCGATTCGCTCAGAGATCGAGCGCGGTGAGCCACTCTCCGAGTGGTTCGAGCAACACCGGCCCGAGATGATGGCCACCCTCGACATCAACCCAGGTGACCTCCGCCCCCGAGCGTTCGAGGAACTTCGCGGCGGCGCGGCCGCGGGTTTGTTCGACCTGGGCGTCATGGCGACCGTGCACGATGAGTGCCTGGATGCCCTCGACACGCGTGGCGTCGATCTCATCTCGATGCAGCAGGTACGGCGAGATCGCCGCGATCGCCCGAGGTCGGATGGAGACGGTGCGATCGAGTGCGACGTTAAGTGCCAGCGCGCCGCCCTGGGAGAATCCGCCGAGCACGAGGCGGTCGGGGGTCAGCCCGCTGGCCTCGAGTGCGGCGGACATCGCCAGGTCAACCGCATGGATGCTCGCTGTGACCTCGGCGAGATCAGGTCCGTTCTCGTCGACGTGGTACCAGCAGAGGTTCTCCTCGTGCTCGATCCGCGGTCGTGGTGACACGATCCGCCAACTGGCTTCTGGGTCGAACATCATCGCCCGGGACAGGAAGCGCTCGGGGCGGTCTCCGAACCCGGGAAGCAGGAAGAGCATGCGGTCGGCATCCTCGGGCCCGCTGAGAACGAGTTCGAGAGGTTCTGATTCTGACGGGGCGCTCATATCCGCCCGAAACTATCGGGGATGGCTGCTTCGGGAAGCCCGCTCAGGGACGAGAAATTCACCGAAGCCTGAGGCAACAAAGCTTGCACAGCCAAGCTTGGAACAGCCAAGCCTGGGTTAGGGCAGGCGGGCGGCGGCGACCGATGCGCCGGTCCACCACCAGATGCTGTCGTAGCGCACCGAGCCACCGCCATTGGGGGCGTGGATCATCATGCCGTCGCCCAGGTACAGGCCGACGTGGTCAGGAGCGCCGCCGCCGAATCCCCAATTGAAGACGAGGTCGCCGGGCTGCAGTTGATCCATTGGGATGTGGATCGTGGTGGCCCACTGGGCACCGCTGTAGTGCGGCAGTTCGATGCCGGCCTGGAGGTAGACCCATCGGGTGAAACCGGAACAATCGAAGGCGTAGGGGCCGGCGGAGCCATAGGAGTAGGGGGCACCGAGCTTGGACCGTGCTGCGGCGATTGCGGTTGCGATCGCTTCCTGACGGGGATCGGGGGCAGGAGCAACTGGTTCAGCCGCGGCGGGCGTTGCGGGCGTTGCGGACGTTGCGAGAACGGGTGTCACGAGGGCTGGGGCTTCGATGAGTGGGGCCACGATCATCGGCTCAGCGCCGGGCTGGTGCAGAGCGGTACCGCTCCCGGGGCTGGCGAGAACGATGGGCGCATCGGTGGTGAGTACTGCCGCAGGGGTGTACTCGCCGGTGACCGATCGGGCGCTGGCGGCCGGCGCTGCAGCAAGCGCGCAGCTGAACGCAGCAATGACAGCGAAGACACGGAACGCCCCGGAGATCCGGCGACGGATCAGGGTCTGCGGCCAGTTCGGCAGCTGAAGGAGGAGGTGCGCTCTCATTGTTGCGAAAGTGTTGCAGTTTCATCGCAGGAATGCAACGCAATCCGTAACATTTCGAGTGATTCCGTAATATTTGGAACTGATCGACTGGGTTTTCCCCGGTCGTGATCAAGGCCTCAATCAGCGTGGAAATACGTCAAAAGCCCTGTTCAGCGAGGTCAAGTGCGGCTTTGCGACCCTGACGGATACACGCCGGGATCCCCAGGCCTTCATGGGCCGCTCCAGCAACTGTGAGCCCAGCGGAACCGGCCATGAGTTCGTCATGAAGAGCTCGCACCCGGCCCAGATGTCCGGCCCGGAACTGCGGGAGGGCATCGTTCCATCGGGTGATCCGGCACGCAACGAACGGTTCGTCGAGTCCCATGGTCGTGCCGAGGTCATGGTGGATCGCCGCCGCAAGGGCGTGGTCATCGAGTTCGAGCGCAGCGGTGTCGCCATGCCGACCGGCCGAAACTCGCAGGATGGCGACGTCGGGATCAGCGAGATGCGCCCATTTCGAGGAGGCCCATGAACATGCGGTGAGTGCTGGCAGTCGGTCGGTGAGCGCGACGAGGAATCCGCTGCCGTCGAGATCGCACCCAAGGGCGTGGCGCTGAACCGCCACGGTGATCATGGCCACCGAGGCGTACTCGAGTCGGGCCAGATCGGCGGCTCCCTGCGGCGCATGTTCGGCGAGGAGCCCAGCGGCAGGTGCCGCGGGAAGGGCCAGTACGACGGCATCGGCAGCGACGGCGCCGCTCGGTGTTTCCATGAGCCACTGCCCATCGGAGTGATGGAGTCCGGTGACGGGGGCCGATAACCGAACCTCGCCGCCCAGTTCGAGGATCCGGGTATGCAGCGTGTCGGTGAGCAGTTGGGTGCCACCGGATAGACCGTTGAACACCGGGGCGGCTGGGTCAGCACCGGCAGCACGGGCCGTTTCGAGTTGCCTGCGCAACGAGACGATGAGGCTGGGGTGGATCCGGGCCGCCGAGGCAAGTTGGCCCGCTCCCGCGGCAAGACTGAGTTTGTCGGCATCACCGGCGTTGACCCCGGCGAGTAGCGGTGCGACGAGACGCTCGAACACCTCGTCGCCGAGTCGCGAGCGAATGAGCCAGCCCACCGACTGATCGTCGACGCCATCGGGATCCGGGCCGGGTGGACCATCGATCCACTCGGTGCGATCGAGATCAAGAGCGGCGCGGGCCACACCGTCGGGGCTGATGATCCCCGACGCAGCGAGCGCCTCGAGATCAGTCGGCACGCCGAGAACGAGACCGCCCGGAAGTCGGTGGAGCCCGCCTCTCGTCCAGACACCCGCACTCGAGCTGACCGGCGAGGTGAGCAGATGTGCGAGACCGAGTTCACGGCACAGATCGACGGCATCGGGAACCCGGGCCAGAAACGCATCGGCTCCGCAGTCGACGGTGTGGCCGGCGAACTCGCCTGATTGGATTCGTCCGCCGACTCGCGCTGTGGCCTCGAGCACCGTGACGTTGCGCGACGAGCGACCGCCCGGTGCTGTTGCATCAGCGAGCAGCGAATATGCGGCCGTGAGCCCTGCGATGCCGGCCCCGATGACGACGACATGCGGGCTCATGGGCAGCGGCATCTCCGGGTTATTCGCCGAGACCGGCGGTGGCGATGACCTGACGAGCCAATGCCGCCATCACCGTGGGTTCATCGTTGAGTGATCGGGTGCGGGAGAACGCCAGACCGAGTTCCGACGCGAGGTGGGCCGCTTCGATATCGAGGTCGTAGAGCACCTCGAGGTGATCGGCGGTGAAGCCCTGGGCGCAGACCACCACGCCATCCGTGGCATTCGTGTCGGCCAGTTCCCGCATGACATCGAGGATGTCGGGACCGCGCCAGGGTTCGGGAGTGCGGCCGGCACTCTGCCAGGCCAGACCCCAGTCGGCGAGACCGAGTCGCTCGGCCACGTTGGCCGCGCTGGCACCGAGTTCATCGGGGTAGGGGTCATCGACCAACACCCGCTCGGGCAGCGAGTGGGCGGTGAACAGCACCTTGTGGCGTTCGGGTTGGCCGACGCGGGCTGTGGCCACGGCGTCGGTGAGGAAGTCGAGGTAGGCAGGTTCGAGATGCCAGTTGGTGATCTCGTGCACGGTGAGTCCGACCTCGGCGCCGGCCTCGGTCGCGCGGCGCTGATATTCGCCCACGCTGAATCCCGAGAAGTGCGGAGCGAGAACAAGTCCGACGGCTTCGGTGATGCCCTCGGCGGCCAACTCGGCCACCGCGTCCTCGATGAACGGAGCGGCATGCTTCTGACCGAGCACCACCCGCCACCGACCGGGCATTGCGGCTTCGAGTCCGGCTTCGAGCGCTGCTCGCTGGGCTTCGGTCCGCTGGGCCAGAGGGGAGATACCGCCGATGGCGTCGTAGCGACTGATGAGATCGGCGAGTTGCTCGGGAGTGGGCGGACGACCCCGACGGATATGCACGTAATAGGGCTCGATCTCGGCCGGCGAACGCGGTGTCCCATAGGCCATCACGATCAGGCCGATACGGGATTCGGTGGGGCTCATGAAGCGTTGACCTCCGGAGAAATGGTGCCGTCGCAGCGGCCTTCGGTGTGCACGAGTTCAACGACGCGCTCGAGCACGCCGGGATCGGTTTCGGGCATGACCCCGTGACCGAGATTGAAGATATGGCCCGGGTGCCCGGCGTTGCGACGCAGCACATCGCGGGTGGCTTCCGCCGTGACCTCCCATGGGGCGAAGCACAGGGCCGGGTCGAGGTTCCCCTGCAGCGCGGTTCCTGCCGGCACGCGGGTACGGGCCACGTCGAGAGGTACGCGCCAGTCGACGCCCACCACGTCGGCGCCGGCACTGGCCATGAGTCCGAGCAGTTCGCCCGTGCCCACGCCGAAGTGAATGCGCGGGACGCCGAGATCGGCGACGCCCTCGAACACCCGGCGACTATGGGGGAGCACGAAGCGCTCGTAGTCGGGTGGGGCAAGTGCCCCGGCCCAGGAATCAAAGATCTGCAGGGCCACTGCGCCATTGTCGATCTGCGATCGAAGCGAGACGATTGCCATCTCGGCGAGTCGCTCCATGAGCGCGTGCCACAGCGTGGGGTCGCCGTGCATCATCGCCTTGGTGCGCGTGTAGGTGCGCGAGGGCCGGCCCTCGATCAGATAACTGGCCACGGTGAACGGAGCCCCGGCGAACCCGATGAGCGGCACCGTGAGCTCACGGGCGAGGATGCGCACTGTTTCGAGCACATAGGGCGTATCGATCTCGGGCTCGAGCGGCCGGAGGCGCTGGAGATCGGCTGTGCGTTCGAAAGGTTGCTCGACCACCGGGCCGACGCCGGGGGCCACATCGACGCCGAAGCCGATCGCTGCGGCCGGCACGACGATGTCCGAATAGAGAATGGCGGCGTCGACTCCATAGCGACGAACCGGCTGCAACGTGATCTCGGCGGAAAGTTCCGGGTCGGCGATGGCCTCGAGGATGCTGCCGACGCCACGGATCGATCGATACTCGGGCAGGGATCGTCCGGCCTGACGCATGAACCACACCGGCACCCGATCGCCGGGGCCACCGGGGATGCCCCGACAGGCCCGCAGGAATGCCGGTAGTGCAGCGGGGGAGTCGGGGGCGGTCGGCTCAGAAGGGTTCGGCTCAGAAGGGTTCGGCACGGCGCCACGCTACCGACCGGCCCACCGCAGTGAGAATCCGACGGTCGTCTGGGGGAGCGGTTGCAGCCGCGGGTAGCATTGCCGATCCCCATCGGCGGGTCCGCAGCGTCTTCGAAACGGCGTGGCGGTGCCCTCGTTGGCCCAACCCCGTCCCGAGGCAGCCCATGGCTCCACACCCCGATCTCATCGCCGAACAGGCCTACATCGACGAGGCCTACGCGTGTCTGGACGCCTCACGAGTAGCAGCGAGCCGACTCACCTCGATGGTCGAGGTCGGTCGTGGCGGCACCGAGCAGGCCCGGTTCGAGCGCGAGGTCATCTACGACACCGTCGTGAACCGACTCACCCAACTGCAGCTCGGTGATGCCGCGTTGTGCTTCGGCCGGATCGATCGGGAACTCGATCGCGACATTGCGAGCGAGCCCGGGCAGCACGGTGGATTCGCGGTTCCCACGCTCGGCGACCTCGACGGTCCCGGTGTCGAGAGCTTCTACATCGGCCGTATTGCTGTTTCGAACAGCGATCAGGACCCAGTGATCGTTGATTGGCGTGCTCCGATCGCCGAACCGTTCTACCGGGCCACCGGCCGCCAGCCCATGGGACTCGCGCGGCGACGCCATTTCGCCACCCGCGGTCGACAACTGCTCGGTATCGAGGACGAGCTCTTCGGTGACACGTTGGCGAGCTTGGGCATGCCGCCGAGTGATGAGGCTCCGGTGGTCGCCGGTCAGGGTGCGTTGTTCTCCGCGCTCGAAACTGCGCGCACCGGTCGACTCGGAGACATCGTCGCCACCATTCAGGGCGAACAGGACGAGATCATCCGGGCGCCGCTGCCCGGTGTGCTGGTCGTGCAGGGTGGCCCCGGGACCGGCAAGACCGTTGTCGCCCTCCATCGTGCGGCGTATCTGCTCTACACCCACCGGTTCCCGCTCGAGGGCCAGGGTGTGCTCGTCATCGGTCCGAACCGTCTGTTCCTCGGCTACATCGAACAGGTGCTCCCTTCGCTGGGCGAAGCGGGTGTCGAACTGGCGGTGCTCGCCGATCTCGTCCCCGACATCAGCATCCGTTCCTACGACAAGGGATTGACGGCCCGCGTCAAGGGCGACCCGCGCATGGTTCGGTTCTTGGAGCGGGCATTACGCGATCGTGAGCGTCCGCTGCGAAGCGATCTCGTGGTGGGCTACGGACTGCAACGGCTCACGCTGCGGCGCGAACGAAGCCTCGAGATCATCCGCGATGCCCGTCGCCGCTATCGCAGGCACAACGGAGCCCGCCGCTTCGTCGAGAACGAGGTCTTCGCCGAACTCGCTCTCTCGTCGCGCGACGAGATTCCGGCTTCAGAGGTGCGCGAGCGACTCCGCCGCGATCCTGTCGTTCGCGAAGCGCTGGAATGGATGTGGCCGATCCTCACGCCCCAACAGTTCATCCATGATCTCTTCGGAGCCAAGGGTCTGCTGCGTCACGCGGCTGAAGGGGTGTTCAGCGACGCGGAGTGGTCAGCGCTGCAGCGGCCGTGGTCGGAGACCCTTCGCGAGGTCCCTTGGACCCATGAGGATGCCCCGTTGCTCGATGAGGCCCGGGCGCTGCTCGGCCCGAAGCCGCGCCGTCGACGCCCCGGTGAGAGCACCGATGACGACGAGATCCGCACCTACGGACACATCGTGGTCGATGAGGCCCAGGATCTCTCTCCGATGCAGCTACGCATGCTCGAGCGTCGTTCGCTCAACGGCTCGATGACGATTGTGGGTGACATCGCGCAGGCCACTGGCCAGTGGGCGCACAGTTCGTGGCAGGAGATCCTCGATCGACTTCCGGCCCGGCGCCCGCCTCACCGCGCCGAACTCACGTTGGGCTACCGCCTGCCCGCGCCCATCATGGCGCTGGCTGCCAGGGTGCTGCGTCACGCGGCGCCCGATCTCCTGCCTCCCCGCTCGGTTCGTGAGGACGGCTCTGAGCCGGTCATCTCCCGCGCTGCTCCCGGGTATCTCGCTCGTGCAGTTGCCGAGATCACCATGATCGAACGGGCCGAGGTCGATCCCGGCCAGGTGGCCATCATCTGCCCGCCATCGATCATCGATGAGCTCTGCGATGCGCTCGATGTCGCCGGCATCGCCTATGGCCGGGCCACGCGTAACGGGCTTGAGCATCGGGTCACTGTGGTTGAGGTCGGGTTGGTGAAGGGCCTTGAGGTCGACGCCGCCATCGTGGTCGAACCGGCCCTCATGGTGGCTGAGCAGGCCCAGGGCGATCGTGCGCTCTACGTTGCGCTCACCCGGGCCACGAAGCGATTGGCCGTGGTGCATGAAGCGCCACTGCCGCCGTCGTTGCTGCCCTAGAGCGCGCTCACCAGGATGCGGGTGCTGGCGAACTCGTCGATCTCGACGAGCTGACCATCGATCTCAACCGTGGTGCCATCGGCGCCTGCAGGGCCCGATGTGGCGATGACTGTTCCCTTATGGCCGGGCAGCAGCGAGGAGCGTTCAAGGAATTCGAGAAGGCCCGGCGTGAATTCGAGTTCCTCCGGAATGCGCGACACCACGAACTCGGCACCGATGAGGAGCTGGTCAAGACTGACCGTGTCGGGTGCGTTGTAATCGGTGCCCGGGATGGGGTTGCCGTGCGGACAGGTGGTGGGATCGCCGAGGGCGCGGGTCATTGCGGCTTCGACCGTGGGGGAGATGACGTGCTCCCAGCGGCCGGCTTCGACATGGGCATCGGCCCAGGAGAGCCCGAGCATGTCGGTGAGGAATCTTTCGGCCAGACGATGGCGACGCACCACGGTCTCGGCGAGTGTGAGGCCATCCTCGGTGAGTCGGATGCTGCCGGCGTCGATGGTGACGATCCCGGACTTCTCCATCCGTTTGATCATCTCGGAGACCGCTGGTCGCGAGACGTCGAGTCGTTCGGCGATGCGGGCCTGAATGACGGCGACATCGTCCTCGCGCAACTCGAAGATGGCTTCGCAGTACTCCTCGAAGGCCGGATGCCATTCACGCTGGGTCTGGGGCGCCATGGCACAGAGTCTACGGGAGCAGGGCGTCAGGCAACCCGGCGCGTGCAGACGCCCGATGTTCAGCTGTGCGCCCGATGTTCAGCTGTTCGTAGTTGTCAGGCTCTTCCGAGCACCCGGTCGACTGCGATCTCGATCACGACCCGGTCATCGCGCACCTTGGGTTGGCGATAGCGCCCGGCGTATCGCTCCACAGCGATCGCAACACGTTCGGGATCGGAGGTGACGGTTGCTCGTCCCTCCATGGTGAGCCAACGGCCGCCATCGACCTGACACACCGCGGCCGGACTGCCTTGAGCTTGGGCCACATTGCGGGCTTTGCGACTGCCGGCCCAGGTGATGACCCGTACCAGTTGTTCCTCGGGGTCCCAGGTGAATCCAACGGCCACCACATGCGGCGTACCGTCGGCCCGCATGGTGGTGAGCGTGGCGAGATGTCGCTCGGTGACGAAGGTGACGACCTCGTCGGCGAGGTCGGAAGGATCATGGGCCATCAGGTCACTCCGAGGAGATGGCGCGCAGCACGTCGAGACGAGCGGCGCGGCGGGCGGGATAGAGCGCGGCGCCCACGCCGGCGAGGGCGGCGATGATCACGATGGTGACCAACTGCGCCCACGGAACGGCGAAGCTCGTGATGCCCTCGTCATACAGGGCTTGGACGAGTGCCCAACCGAACACCAGGCCGATACCGAGACCGATGATGGTGCCGATGAGGCTGATGATGACCGACTCGGCCCGAATGCTGGAGCGAACCTGACGGCGGCTCATACCCACTGCTCGCAGCAGACCGAGCTCACGGGTGCGCTCGTAGACCGAGAGCAACAGCGTGTTGATCACACCGATGATGGCGATGATGAGCGCGAGTGCCAACAGCACATAGACGATCACCAAGAACTGATTGGCCTGATCGGTCTGGGCTTTGGTGAACTCCTTGACACTCTGAAGCTTCGCCCCCGGCACGGTTGCGATGAGCTGGTCGAGCGGTCCACGGGCTTCGGCGATCCCGGCGTCGCTCGAGTCGTTCAACCCCACATAGATGGATTGAGCGGTCTGCTGATCGGGGGGAGTGACCTGCGCGAACAACTGGGCGTTGATGAAGTAGCCCGGTCCTTGGATCGGGAACCGCGTGTCGTAGACCGACTCGATAGTGAGCTCCGATGGACCGCCCTGGAGGAAGCTCACCGCCAACGTGTCGCCGACTGACAGGTGCTTGTCGGCAGCCAGTGTTTTCGGGATCGCTACTCCGGAGTCGGAGAGGTCGGCGAACGAGCCGGACACGTCAGTGATGGTGACCACCTGCTGAAGTGCGGCAGGGTCGGTGCCCAGCACGACCTTGGCCTTGCCGTCGATATTGGCGAAGCCGGCTCCTACGGCGGCGGCGACCTTCACTTCGGGGAGAGCAGTGATCTGACCGGCGAGGCTCAGCGGGAGGGCGGTGGCGCCGAAGCTGTCCGTGGTGACCACGTACTGCGCGGTGACCGAGGTATTGATGGCTTCGACGAGCGAGACCTTCAGCGATTGCGCCGTGACCGAGATGAAGCCCACGAGCCCCACACCGATCATCAGTGCTGATGCGGTTGTGGCGGTGCGCTTGGGGTTGCGCATGGCGTTCTCGCGGGCGATCCGACTGCTCACTCCACCGAATCGGGCCATCGGCCAACCGAGGACCCGGGCCATCGGTGCGGCGATGACGGGACCGATCACCGTGAAACCCATGAACACGAGGAAGGCGCCGAAACCGACGAGCTGCAGGGCGGAATCGCTGTTGCCGTAGAGACCGAACCAGAGTCCGATAGCGCCGCCGACGAGCAGCAGGGCACCGATCACGATTCGTCGCTTTGAGGTTTTGGTCGATTCGACTGCGACATCGCGCATTGCGGCGATCGGGGCGATGGAGGCGGCGCGCCGCGCCGGCAAGATCGCCGAAGCAAGAGTGATCATCGTGCCCACGAGGACTGAAGAGATCACGGCCGAGGCGGGGATGATGATCGGCGTGTCCGGCCCCGAGAATCCGAAGCTCTGCATCAGTGCGTTGAGACCCATGGCCAGCAGCACGCCGAAGCCGACGCCGACGATTGACGCGACGAATCCCACGGCAAATGCCTCGAGCAGTACTGAGGTGAGCACCTGGCGCCGACTCGCACCGAGCGCCCGAAGCAGGGCGAGCTCCTTGGTGCGCTGGGCAACAATGATCGAGAACGTGTTGTAGATGATGAACGAACCCACGAACAGTGCGATGAGCGCGAACACCAGCAGGAACGTGTTGAAGATCCCGATGATCTTCTGGAACGCGTCCTGATTCTCGGCGGTGAATTCCGCACCGGTGATGGCCTCGGTGCCGGGAGGGATCACTGCAGCCACGCGCTCGGTCAGAGCAGTCTGGGATACGCCGGGGTCCCCAGAAACCGAGATCCAGTCAAAGGTGCCGGGCTGGCCCACCAACTGTTGTGCTGTCTTGGTATCGAACAGCGCGGCCTGCGCGCCTCCCCAGGTATCGAGCTTGCCGAACTTGGCCACGCCGACGATCCGGAATTGCTGGACGCCCTGGGCGGCGAGGATCGAGATGGTGTCACCCACGGCGAACTCGCCATCCCTCGCCGACTTGGCGTCGAGCACGACCTCATCCGGGCCGTTCGGTGCCGCGCCGTCAGTGAGATTCCAGCCGTTGAGCGATGGCGATGTGAGCCAGTTCAGCAGGAAGTTCGGTGGGCCTTGGGCCGCAACGAGTGGCTTGTTGTCGCGGCCGAGCACCCGAATCTGGCCGAACACCTCGCCCTCAGCCGCGTCGACGCCGGAGACCGCCTGCACCGCGGGAACCGCTGAGTCGGAGATCCGGTCGCGCTGCGATCCGAACGGAGTTTCGACCTCGTTGCTGGAGCGGACGACGACATCGATAGACGAATAGACGTCGGAGAAGATCTTGTCGAAGCTGGAACTGATGCTCGAGGTGAGCACCTGGGTGCCGGCCATGAACGCGACGCCGAGGATGACAGCGACGCCGGTGGCGATGAGCCTGACCTTGTGCGCGAGGAGACCTCGCAGGGTGACTTTGAGCATCTCAGACTCCGAAGCGGAGCTGGCGTTCGAGCACGGCCTCAGCGGTGGGGTCGAGGATCTCGTCGACGACGCGACCATCGGCGAGGAATACCACCCGGTCGGCGTAGCTGGCCGCGACTGGGTCGTGGGTGACCATCACGATGGACTGGGCGAACTCATCGACGGCGGTGCGCATGAACTTGAGGATCTCGCCACCGCTGCGGGAATCGAGGTTGCCGGTGGGCTCGTCGGCGAACACGATTGAGGGCTTGCTGGCCAGTGCTCGGGCGACAGCCACTCGCTGCTGCTGACCACCAGAGAGCTCGCTTGGTCGATGCTTGAGCCGATCGCCGAGATTCACGGTGGAGACGATGGTGTCGACCCACGCTGAATCCGGCGCGGTTCCGGCGAGGTCCATCGGAAGGGTGATGTTCTCGGCTGCGGTGAGTGTGGGCACCAGGTTGAACGACTGGAACACGAAGCCGATGGTGTCGCGTCGCAGACGGGTGAGTTGCCGTTCGTTGAGCGAGCTGAGATCCACATCGCCGATGAAGATCTGTCCCGAGGTGAGCGTGTCGAGCCCGGCGACGCAATGCATCAGCGTGGACTTGCCACTCCCTGATGGGCCCATGATGGCCGTGAACTTGCCCCGTTCGAACTCGACGGTCACATGGTCCAGGGCGTTGACGAGGGTGTCGCCCGCTCCATAGACCTTGCAGGCGTCGACCGTGCGGGCGGCGGCGTCGGTGATGGCGGGTCGCGGCGAAGTGGTTTGGGTGGCATTCACGTCGGAGAGCCTAGGGGTTGGTACGCGCAACGGGACAGGCATTGCCTGTCCCGTTGACGGTGTTCACGACGAAGGTGGCAGCACCACCCGGGCTCACTTGTTGGGCTGGGGGGTGATGCGCAGGTAGGGCTTGAGCTTCGTGAAGCCCTTCGGGAATCGCTCGGTGGCTTCCTCGTCAGACAGTGCGGGGGCCACGATGACGTCGCCGCCGTCGGTCCAGTTGGCCGGGGTGGCCACCTTGTAGCCGTCGGTGAGCTGCAGGGAGTCGATGACCCGGAGCAGTTCATCGAAGTTACGACCGGTGCTGGCTGGGTAGGTGAGTATGAGACGCACCTTGTTGGCCGGATCGATGATGAACACCGAGCGCACGGTCATCGTGTCGCTGGCATTCGGGTGGATCATGTCGTAGAGATCGGCGACCGCTCGGTCGGGATCGGCGATGACCGGAAAGTTCACGGCCTGACCCTGGGTCTCCTCGATGTCGCCCTCCCACTTGTGATGTGAGTCGACGGGATCGACCGACAGGCCGATGGGCTTCACGTTGCGCTTGTCCCATTCGGGCTTGAGCTTGGCCACGGTGCCGAGTTCGGTGGTGCACACCGGGGTGAAATCCTTCGGGTGCGAGAAGAGCACCGCCCAGCTATCGCCCTTCCAGTCGTGGAACGAGAGCGTGCCGTGGGTGGTGTCGGCAGAGAAATCTGGGGCGATATCGCCGAGACGAAGAGTCATCAGGGGCCTCCGGGGGCTTTGATACGGGCCATGGGTCCATGGTCGGGTAGCCCATTCTATGGCCTGAGCCGCAAAAGTCGACCCAATTGGTCAGATTTCGGCCCGATGGATATCCGGCTCGATGAAGATGCGGGTTGCCTCGGGCACAACGGCGCGGATCGACGCTTCGATCGCGTTGATGATCGCGGCCAGTTCGGTCATGGTGAGGTCCCCGGTGAACTGGAGCTTCGTGGCCACCAAGATGTCGTCGGGACCGATGTGTTCGGTGCGCAAATTGATGAGTCGCTCAACACCGGGGTGCTTCTCGATGGTTTCGCGGATAGCGGCTTCGTGCGTCGAACTGGCCGATTCGCCGATCAACAGGCTTTTCATCTCGATGCACAGGACGATTGCGATGATCCCGAGCAGCAAACCGATGCTCAGCGTGCCGATGCCATCCCAAACGGCATTGCCCGTGACGGTGTCGAGGATGACTGCGGTGAGCGCGATGACCAAACCGATAAGCGCACCGGTGTCCTCGAGCAGCACCACCGGGATCTCGGGCGACTTGGAGTGCCGGATATATCGGAACCAACTCCCGGAGCCCTTTGCCGGCCTGGCTTCCTGGACGGCAGTCCGGAACGAGAGTGACTCGAGTACGAGCGCGACGCTCAGGATGCCGATGGCCCAACCGGGTGATTCGAGTTGGTGGGGGTGCAGGATCTTCTCGATCCCCTCGAAGACTGCGAATGCCGACCCGAGCGTGAAGAGCACGATCGAAACCACGAAGGCCCAGAAGAACCTCTCGCGTCCGAAGCCGAACTGATGATCCGCCGTCGGAGCCCGGCTGGCACGTTTCCCGCCGAGCAGAAGCAGCACCTGGTTTCCCGTGTCGGCCACGGAGTGCACAGCTTCGGCGAGCATCGAACTCGACATCGTGAAGGCGAAGCCCACGAATTTCGCGATAGCGATACCGAGGTTCGCCAACAGTGCAGCAAGGATCGCTCGTTTGGATCCGCCAGTTGACATCGTGGTTCCGCCGTTCGTTCAGTGAGTGCCGTGTGAACCGGGAACGTAGCGCGCCCGGGAGGCCGCGATCTCGGACCACGCTGCTTCGCGGCCCTCGAACTCCTCGATGATCGAGAACTTGCC
>WLCQ01000030.1 GCA_009705225.1 Actinomycetota bacterium
CCGCTCGACGAGGAGACCTTCGACGATCTCATCCTGTCGGCCGAAGATGTGCTCGCCGCTGCCGGCATCGACACCAACAACCCTGCGGGCCCCGGTGGCGGCGGAACCGACCCGCGCACCGACCCCCGCACCGACCCCCGACCTGGCCCGGGCACCGATCCGGGCGGCGACGTTCAAACGGCCTGAGCTCAGTTCCCGCCCGCCCGACCGACCCGCCCGACCGGAGAGCGATCAGGCGTCAACCGTCAGCCCGGATCACACCTTTTTCAGGAACTCCGCGGCCACGTCGAGTGCTTCACCAATACATACGTCCATGTCGAGATACCGATAGGTGCCGAGTCGACCGAGGAAGGTGACACCGGGCTCCTGATCGGCCGCCTCCAGATAGCGACCCAGTAACTCCCCGTCTTCATTGAGACGCAACGGGTAGTAGGGAATGTCGTTCTCGCCGCAGTCACGACTGAACTCGCGGTAGATCACCGTGCGGTCGTGATGCTCCCATGGTGTGAAGTAGTTGAACTCAGTGACCCGGGTGAACGGCACATCGAGATCGGTTTGGTTCATCACGGAACAGCCCTGGTAATCGCCGTCGTGCACCTCCTCCTCGAAATCGAGGGTGCGATAGCGCAACCGACCAAGTGAGTAACCGAAATAGGCATCGACCGGACCAGACCAAAACGCATGATCGAATCCGGCCAGCCCGGCGGCGTCGATCGCGGTATTCAGATGAAGATCGATTCGGGGATGATCGAGCAGTTGTTCGAAGATCGGCGTGTACCCAAGCCGCGGCATGGCTTGGATCGGATGCGAGAAATAGGAGCTGTCGTAGTTGAAACGCACAGGAAGCCGCTGCAAGACCGAGGCCGGAAGTTCCGAGGGCGCACTGCCCCACTGTTTGGTCGTGTAGCCGTCGAAGAACAACTCATAGAGCACATCGCCGAGCATCGACCGACCGTGTGCTTCGAGATCGGTGCGCTCCCCCTTCGGCACCGACTGCGAAGCAAGAAACGCCTCAGCTTCGCTCGGCGTGAACGTGGTTCCGAACACCTGGTTGACCGTGAGCAGATTGATGGGCAGCGAATACACGCGACCCCCGGCGGTGGCATGAACCCGATGCTCGAACGGCACGAACTCACCGAACTGCGAGATGTAGTCGAAGACGCGCTGATCGGCGGTGTGAAAGATATGAGGCCCGTAGACATGCACGATCGTGCCGCATTCGTGACGTTCGGTGAAGCAGTTTCCGCCAATGTGATCGCGAGTCTCGAACACCTCGACATTCACTCCGGCCTCAGCGAGCTCGCGCGCAACTACTGCCCCTGAGAACCCCGCACCAACGATCGCTACTGCCATTGACCAATGTTACACTTGAGGTTCTCCGCCCTAATCGAGTCCGAATGACGATCATTCCAAACACTGCCCCGACTCGACGGCCGATCGATGTCATCGTCGTTTCCCCGGGCGATCTGACCACCGGTGGACCCGAAGCGCTCCATCAACTGGTCGACTCCATCAACCGACAAGGCGGCTCAGCCGCAGTGCTCTACTGGGCACCGGGGGATGACTGGCAGGTGCCAGAGCTCTATGCCCACTACAACGTGCCCGTGGCCACGATGGATGAGGTGCGCTCGGCTCGCTATGTGGTCCTGGCCGAGATCCATACGCATCTTCGATCGAAGTTCAAGGGCCCCTCAGTCGGGATCTGGTGGCTCAGCGTTGACAACTTCTTCGAACGATTGCCTCGCGCCCGCACACCGCTGGGATGGCGACTCCTGCGCCCACCCGGCTTGGGCATGCACCGCTACCTCGCCCGGAGAAGGCCGAAGTGGTATGTCGGCGGCGCCGACTTCCATCTGACCCAGTCGCACTACGCCTCGAAGTTTCTCGAGGCAAGCGGTATGAACTCAACGTTCATCGGCGATTACATGAACGAGTTTCCGAAGGACGACCATCACACCAAGCTCGGCACAGTCGTGACCAATGGCGGTCGAGGGCACGAACTGCGTCAGCGCTTCGAAGAAGTCAACCCTCATGTGCCAGTCACGCCACTCATCGGACTTTCAAAGGCCGAGGTTGCCAGGGCAATGTCGGAAGCGACGGTGTACATCGACTTCGGTCACCAGCCCGGCCGCGATCGCATGCCCCGCGAGTCAGCGATCCGTGACTGTGTGATCTTCACCCACCGGGCCGGCGCCGGGGCCAATGACATCGATATGGCGATCCCGGCGCACTACCGATTCGAGAGCAACGATGATGAGTTGCGTCGCATCGGCAACCTTGTGAGTGAAGTTCTGCAAGATCCCGAACCGGCACTCGCTGCCCAGTTGAGCTACCGCCAACAGATCCTCGGTGAGCGAGACGCATTCGACGCAGCGGTCGCCGACTTCTTCAAACTCTGAGCCTCCGCTCCCCCGACTGCGAGTGAACCGCCCGACACCGACAGCACCTCGTCGGCAAGACTCACCGCCGTGAGCACACTCGACGATCTCCGCTCTGCCATCGACACCGCGGTGGCCACTGGCCTGCTCCCGGCCTGCCAGTTCGCCATTGGTCTCGACAACGAGATCGTGGCCTTCGAATCCTTCGGCACCGCGGCCACCACTGATCGGTTCTGCATCTTCTCGGCCACCAAGCCGATGGTGTCGCTCGCTGCGGCACTGCTCATCGACGAAGGGGCGCTTGCGCTCACCGACACCGTTGGCGCGTACGTGCCCGAGCTCGCAGCCGCTGGGCTCGGCGACATCACCATCGAACAACTCATGCTGCACCTCGGCGGCTTTCCCAACGCCAACATGCCCGGTGCCGATGGGGGCGACGCGTTGTTGCGTCCGGCCGCCTTCACCACCTGGCGCAGCGAGTGGGAACCGGGCAGCCGCTTCGAATACCACTACGAGAGTGCGCATTGGGTGCTGGCCGATCTCATCGACCGCGTCACCGGCCGCGACTTCCGAGATGTGGTGCATGAACGCATCACCGCACCGCTCGGCCTGCGCCGTGGGCTGGGCCTTGCGCTCGATGACACCAACAACATCTGCGATCTCGTATCGGTGACTGCGGAGACCGATGAGGATGCGATCCTGCGGTTCAACACTGCGGCCGTGCGGGCCTCAGGCAACCCGGCCGGCGGAGCGTTCATGACCGCCGCCGAGCTGGCCGCCTTCTACCAAGCGCTGCTGCACAACCGAGCGGGTGCTTCGAGCGCCGCGCTCTGGCCGGCCCATGTGCTCGACGACCTCACCACCAACATCCGCTGCACGTTGCCCGACCCGATGATGAGTGTGGGTGTCAATCGCACGCTCGGTCTGGTGCTGGCCGGCGATGACGGCATGCATGAGCTGCGCTACGCGATCTTCGGACACCACTGCTCGCCCGGCTCGTTCGGTCATGCGGGAATGCATGGTCAGGTGGCATGGGCTGATCCGGCCACTGGCATCTCGTTCGCGTTCCTCACCAACGCGGTCGACGCCGACATGATGCGCTCCGGCATGCGCTCCAACGCACTCGCCACTATCGCCTCGGCCCTCGAACTCTGAGAGCCGACGCGCAGTCACCCCACCTGACCCGCGGAACGGCTCGGGAAACTAGGGTCTCTCGAGTGCACGGGCGCAACCACTGGTTTCGTCGGCATGCCACCACTCGAATCGCCGAACCGGAGACCACCAGATGACCACCCCCGCACGTTCCAGAACTGGACTGCGTCGCCCACTGGCGATCGCCTCGGTGATCGCACTGGTCAGCGGCCTCTTCCTGAGTTTCGCAACCCCGGCCAGCGCTGCGGTGGCTCCCGGCAAGCCCACAAACGTGGCGGTAACGATTTCTCGCAATACAGCGTCCGTGACCTTCACGGCTCCCGCCAACACCGGCGGAGCCCCGGTCAGTGTGTACACGGTCACAGCTGAGTACGGAGGTACCAGGAAAACCTGCGCGGCTGATCCCACCAGAAGCCCACTGGGCTGCACCGTTACTAGCTTGTCGTTTGAAACCACCTACAACTTCAGCGTCACCGCACGGGGTATTGGTGGCGTGGGTCAACCCTCGACCTCCGTATTCGCGAAGACTCCACGGTTCGTCTCCTGCACCGAGACGAATAGCTGCGGTGGCAGCAGCGCTCAAGGTGGCGACTCCCCTCATGGCGAGCACGGCAACACCGGCACGATTGAGTGTGTCGATGACAATCTCGATCTGCTGTCCCGGGGCCTTGGCGGTGCGATGTATGCCCTAGAGATCGACGGCCACTGTCTCGTCCTTCACAGGTTCAACACCAGCCAAACCTTCGACATCGTGACGCGTCCGGGCTTCCCGATGCAGATCTTGGTGGTCGGTGGCGGCGGCGGTGCCGGTGGTGGCAGCGGCTGGGAAGACTCGACCAAGTCATCGGGCGCGGAACCTGAATCTGGTGCCGGAGCCGGCGGTGCGGGCGGCAACGTTCTCAGCGCTGATGTCAGGGTCGACCCGGCCACCGGGGCGTTCACCTACACCCCCACCGACCCTGAGAACATCGACGGGTCGTTCGTCTACACACCGACTGCTATTCCGCCCGGCAGCGCGCCCTTCCCCTTCTCCGATCCGGCCGGGCGAACCCTGACCACTGGCATCACCGTCGGTTTCGGCGGCTTCGGTGGCACAGCCGGAACCTCGGTGGCGGGCAGCACCGTTGGTGGCCAGGGCACAGCTGGTGGCGAATCGACGTTCGGTTCTTTCCGCGCTGGCGGTGGTGGCGGTGGCTTCGGCGGTCGCGGTGGGGACGGTGGCGCCGGCGATGTGCAGAACAGCCTGCTGAGCTCACTTCGCGCCGGCGGGCAGCGCGGCGGCAGCAACGGCGCCTACTTCGGTTTCAACCTCGGCTCCTCGCCCACTATCGACCACGCCGCACCCGGCGGGGCCGGTGCTGCCGAGGATGGCCACGGACCCACCGCTGTTGGAACCACCGGCAACGGTGGTAGCGGCGGAGCCGGCGTGGTGCCCGTGGGCTTCTTCGCCTCCAACGCACCTACCTACGGCTCCGGCGGTGGCGGCGGCACCATCAGCCCGGCAAGCCCGCCGTTTGCCGCAGTCACCGGTGGAGCAGGCGGCCCGGAAGGTTACGGAGGCAACGGCGCTGCCGGCGGTAACGGAGAAGACGCACGCAACGGCTTCGGTGGAGGCGGTGGCGGTGGTGGCACCGACGGATCAGTCACCGTCGGCGACAGCAACGCCGGTGTCGGTGGTAACGGCGGAAACGGTGTCGTGTTCGTGCGCTACCTCGCACTCGCAGTACCTGCCACACCCGCAGCGCCCAGTGTTGTTGCCGGCGACAGTTCAGCAATCCTCACGATCACCCCACTGGCTGACACCCCCGACCAGTACGTGGTCTGGGTCGTTGGTGAACCAGACAAGCAGTGCACCGTGACACCGCCGGAAACTTCCTGTGCGATCGAAGGACTGACCAACGGCCAGGACTACACGTTCGAAACATACGCGTGGAACAAGGCCGGTGAATCCGAATCCTCCGCCGACACACTCACAATCACACCGAGTGCCGATGCCGGCGCCCTGCCCTACACCGGCAACAACACCCGCTCTCTGGGATCGCTGGCACTCATCATGATCGGCCTCGGCGGCGGCTTCACCGCACTCGCCCGCCGACGCCGCACCATCGCCTGACCCTGAACCCGGGGGGCTGCTGCCACCCGATCGACTTCTGATGACCCCACCTGGTTGCAGAGAGGTCGGGCGACCCCTTTTCAGAGCGCAATCGTCACCGTAGGCTTTCGACATGGCTGTCGAGCAGATCACCGTCGATCCCCGCCGCATGGGTGGACTGCCGACTATTCGCGACACCCGGGTCACCGTGGGGATGATCCTGGGGCAGCTCGCCAACGGACGCACGATCGAAGAGGTGGTCTCCGACTACCCCTACATCGATCGCAGCGATGTGCTGGCTGCTCTTAGATACGCGGCTGCGGCCGTGAACTAAGCGGGAGCTTCCTATCCGCTGAACGCATTGCCTCGCCCGACCAGGAGATACTCAACTGCGTTCGCGTCGAGTGATCTCAAGAACTCGCTGAAGTCGGCCGGAAGCTCGATCGGTTCCATAGTTGATCCTGCGCAGTTCGAGAGCGTGTTGGAGACAGGCCTCAGGGGTCTGGGAGTGCCAGTAGTCGCGATCGGCAACGGCGGCAGCCTCGAACGAGGTCACAACCTCAACAACTGCCTTCGAATCTGACTCCACCAAGTTCCCCATGACCCGCCCATTCTACTGGGGAACCCGGATTGCGAACGGGAATCCAGATCGCGGACGGGGCGCGCTGGCCTCTAGGTCGGCGGCCACGGACGCTGCCACCGTGGCCTCGTTCCTCGAGCTCTGAGGCAATCCACGATTCGTGTTCGAACCCCATGAACGGGACCGGAAACTAGGGTCTCCCGAGTGCAACGACCGAACCACGGGTTTCGTTGACATGCCACCACCCGAATCGCCGAACCGGAGACCACCAGATGAGCAACCCCGCGCGTTCCAGAGCTGGACTGCGCCGCCCACTGGCGGTCCTCTCGGTGGTCACACTCACCAGCGGTCTGGTCCTCGGCTTCGGGCCTTCGGCCGGCGCAAGTGACACCGCTGGAACCGCGGGCGGAAGCTACGGGGGCGGCATCCAATCCAGTCAAGCTTCCTCCACACCAGCGCGCGCCGGTCGCCCGAGTCGACCCGGCACCGCGTCCGGCGCCGGAACCGCTGATCCCGGTACTTCGGGCGATGTCCCGACCGGCGGCAGGGTTGACACCGGAGGCGAAACAGGTGAAGGCGACACCGGTGGCGGCGACACCGGTGGCGGCGAGGTCAACGCGGGTGGCGGCACTGCACCTCTGAGTTGCACCACGGAGAACCTCGACAAGCTCGCCCGGGCCACGGGCGGCCAGACCTTCACATGGGGATGGTGGTCCGAGGATCAACCCTGTCTCGTCGTGCACGAGTTCACCAGCAGTGGCAACTTCACGATCACCGGACGAGCGGGCTTCCCGCTGCAGATCATGGTGATCGGAGCCGGTGGCGGCGGTGGTGGCGGCAGCGGCTGGGTGGACGCCCTGAAAGCATCGGGCGCGATTCCTGACTCCGGCGGTGGTGCCGGTGGCGCGGGCGGCACCGTGCGCACCGCGAACGTCCTGGTTGACCCGGCGACAGGAGCCTTCACCTATACATCCACGAGAGATGGCGGCGACATCGACGGCTTCATCTCCACCCCGATGCCCACCGCGGCCACGGCGCACCCCTACATCAAGTCCGTGCGTATCGGCTCCGGAGGCATCGGCGGCACCGCGGGAACCTCGACAGAGGGCAGCACCGCCGGCGGTCAGGGCGGCCATGGCGGCGACTCCGCCTTCGATGAACTCACTGCGCCAGGTGGTGGCGGCGGCTTCGGCGGTCGAGGAAGTAACAGTGGCTCCGGCGATGTGCAGAACGGTCTGTTGGCGTTGCTTCGCGCCGGCGGACAGCGCGGTGGCGGGAACGCGGATTTCCCCGGTGGCGACCTCGGCGCTTCCCCGGCAGTGCTGCACGGCGGTCCGGGTGGGGCAGGTGCCTCAGGAGCGGGCGAATTGCCGCTCGAGGTGGATGCCGTCAATCACGTTGGTGAGGGCGGAGCCGGAGGAACCGGTATCAACCCCTATGCCTTCATGTGGAGAGCCCCCCAGATGGGCGAAGGTGGTGGCGGTGGCACCATTGATCCGGGCAGCCCGCCGTTCGCCATTGTTATCGGGGGTCATGGCGGCGATTTCCCGAGAGGCGGCCATGGCGGCCCCGGCGGAAACGGTGAGGACTCGTCCTACGGCAGCGGTGGTGGCGGTGGCGGCACCGACGGTTCCGTCACCATTGGCGACAGCAATGCTGGTCGCGGCGGCCACGGTGGCAACGGAGTCGTGTTCGTGCGTTATCTCGCGCTCTCCGCACCGGAGACTCCCGCGGCCCCCAGCGTGGTGGCCGGCGATGGCTCGGCGACCCTCACGATCACACCGCTCATCGACACCCCCGACGACTACATGCTCTGGGTGGCCGGCGATCCCGACAAGAACTGCGCCATCACTCCGCCGGAGACTTCGTGCGTGATCGAGGGACTCACGAACGGTGAGAGCTACACCTTCCTCGCGTTTGCCGGGAACGCCGCTGGCGAATCCGACACCTCAGCTGAATCGGTAGCGGTCACACTCGACAGCAACGCCGGCACCCTGCCCTACACCGGCAACAACTCACGGGACCTCGCCTCGGTGGCGCTCACGATGATCGGCCTCGGCGGCGGCTTCACCGCACTCGCCCGCCGACGTCGCACGTCCACCATCAGCTGACACCTAGGCTCCCTCCCGGATCCGGACAGCATTCGAAGCAACCACTTGGAGACTCGCTGATGACCACACAACCCCGAACCAAGAGCGCTCTGCGCCGTCCTCTTGCGGTCGCCTCGGTGGTCGCGCTCACCAGCGGGCTCGCCCTGGGGTTCGCTCCCGGAGCTGGCGCTGCCGGCACCGGAGGGAACGGCGGCGCGGGCGGCACTGGCGGTCTCCTGATCGGCAATGGCGGTAACGGCGGTAACGGCGGTAACGGCGGTAACGGCGGAGCCGGGGGAACGGCCGTAAGCGGCACCCAACCAACCCGACCCCCTGGTCGAGGCGGTGCTGGCGGTAATGGCGGTAATGGCGGCGTGGGCGCCGCAGGTCACGGCGGCAATGGCGGTGCCGGCGGCCTCTTCGGCACCGGGCCGATCGAGTGCACCGATGGCAACCTCGGCCAACTCGCCCGGGCCACCGGCGGTGAGGTGCACACATTGGAGAAGGACGACAACTGCCTCGTCATTCACCGCTTCGCTGCTAACGGCTCGTTCGCCATCACCTCCCGACCGGGCTTTCCATTGCAGATCCTGGTGGTCGGCGGCGGTGGAGGTGCCGGAGGTGGCTCCGGCTGGGAGGACTCCCTCAAGGCCTCAGGAGCGGTCCCCGAATCCGGTGCAGGTGCCGGCGGTGCCGGCGGGACCGTGGGCAGTGCAGATGTTTCGGTCAACGCAACCACAGGAGCGTTCACCTACACACCCCGGGATGTCGAGAGCAGCGACCCGTCCTACATCTACTCGGCGCCGGTCGACAGTGCCGGCCCGCCCTCGAACATCAATACGCCGATCCCAGTGCGGGTCGGCGCCGGTGGTAACGGTGGCGCCGGGGGAACTTCCACTGCAGGCAGCAGCGTCGGCGGAGCAGGTGGCCGGGGTGGCGACTCCTCCTTCGGTGAGTTCACCGCCACCGGTGGCGGCGGTGGCTTCGGCGGTCGCGGTGGCAACGGTGGCGCCGGCGATGTTCAGAACAGTCTGCTCAGCGCGCTGCGCGCCGGCGGACAGCGTGGCGGCAGTAACGGCGCGTACTCCGGTGGCGACATCGGCACGTCACCCACGATCGACCATGCCGCTCCCGGTGGCGCCGGTGCGTCCGAGAACGGTCAGTTGCCCGTCGCTGTCGGACCCACCGGCAACGGTGGGAACGGCGGTGCCGGTGTCACCTCCTATTACTGGGAACCCAACGAGACTTCCTTCGGTGACGGTGGCGGCGGTGGCACCACCGATCCCGACAGTCCGCCCTACGCCGCGGTCCTCGGCGGTGCAGGTGGGAACGGGGGTTCCGGAGGCCGGGGCGGAGCCGGTGCCGGGGGCAACGGCGAGGACGCACCAGACGGATTCGGCGGTGGCGGTGGCGGTGGCGGGAACGACGGATCGATCACGCCCGGCAACAGCAATGCAGATCGAGGCGGCAACGGTGGCGACGGCGCTGTGTACGTGCGCTACCTGGCGCTCGCCACACCCGCCACTCCCGCTGCACCCAGTGTTGTGGCCGGCAACGGTTCTGCGACCCTCACAATCACCCCTCTCGCCGAAACTCCCGACTACTACATGCTCTGGGTGGCGGGCGATCCCGACAAGACCTGCGCTATCACTCCGCCGGAGACTTCCTGCGTGATCGAGGGACTCACCAACGGTGAGAGCTACACCTTCCTCGCGTTTGCCGGGAACGCCGCTGGCGAATCCGACGCCTCGGCTGAATCGGTGGCGGTCACACCCGACATCAGCGCGGGCACCCTGCCCTACACCGGCAGCAACTCACGGGGCCTCGCCTCGGTGGCGCTCACGATGATCGGCCTCGGCGGCGGCTTCACCGCATTCGCCCGCCGACGTCGTACATCCACCATCAACTGACCAACGATCAGGCCGCGGGCTTCGCTGCTCGGAACTGAAGAACACTCAGCACTGCGAGCAGCGCGACGCCACCAACCAGCACCATGAGTGTGGCGTTCGCATGCACGTCGTTGCCCCAACCGGGCGGCGCGTCGCCCCACCACAGGGTTCGCAGCTCGTCGGCATAGGCAAGCACCTGCACACCCAACACACCCAGTGCGGTCCACGCCGAGATGCGTTGGTCGCGAGCGAAGGTCATCACCCCGAGGAACAGCAGCGTCAGCACCAGAACGAAGACCCCACCGATCACGCCGACGGGGAACTGTAACGACACCCGTGCACCGAACAGTTCCGCCCGTTGCGCCTCAGGGATCACATGCGTGCCGAAGCGGTACCAACCGTTGATGAAGAGGAACGACACCACGCAGACCGATGCCGCGAGCCCCATCACTGCCTGCACACCATTGAAGCCCCAACCGGATCGATCACTGCGTCGCATCAGTTCAATCGCACACCACAGTGCAACCAGCGACATCACCACCTGTAACAACGTGGCGAATGTTCCTGCGCCGAGGCCGAAATCGGAATCGGGCTTGAGCGAGGCCGGCATCTCCCAGCCACCGATCGTCAGCAACAACAGCGGAAGCACACAGAACACCGGGGCGATCAAACGATGCACTCGCAGCACACCAGCGCCCACCGCAATCGCGCCAACACCGATCACCGTCACGCCGATGAGTTCGAAGCGCCACCAACCCGGTGCGATCGCGAATGCCGAAGCGAGCCCTTTCGAATCCAGGCTGAAATGCTCGAGCAGATTGGCGAGTACCTCGAACACACCCGCGAGAACGAGCGTGACCCCGAGCACCCTGGCCCTTCGTCGGCCACCAACGTCGGCGAGTTCAGTCATCGACGCCTCACGCCTCACGCCCCACACCTCACGCCTCGAAACCCCCGGTGAACGGAATCGATCACCCGAAGCGGTCTTGGTCAGTTGCAGTTGGCGCCGGGGCGTCCGAACACGATGCCATTCGGGCAGATCGCCTTGGTGAATGTCGCACCAGTTGTGATCACGCCAGTGAGCGTCGCCCCGGTGAGGTCAGCCCCGGCGAGGAAGGCCAACGTGAGATCCGCACCCGTGAGATCGGCATTGCGGAGATTCACGCCTCGCCACACCACGTTGTAAAGAGTGGCGCTACGCAGATTCGCACCGGTGAGTACCGAGCGGAGCGCATTCGAAGCGGAGAGATCCACACCTGACAGGTTGACACCTGCGGCACTCACTCCCTTGAGGTTTGCAGCCCTCAGCGTGGCACCAGAGAAGTCCGCACCGGTGAGGATGGCCTCGGAGAAGGCGCCGTGGTTGGCGTTGGCCCGAAGAACAGTCGCACCAGCAAGGTTCACCTTGGTGAAGATCCCATGATGCATATCGGCATCATTGAGCGTCGAGTTGCTCAAATTGGCAGACGTGAAGTTGGCGAACGACACATTCGCCGAAGACAGGTTCACGCCGTGAAGGTCGAGGCCCGCCTTCCCACATCCGTGCCAGTCGATGCCCGCGACCGGCGATACGGCGCACCGCACCGGGGCCGCTTGTGCGGTCGCGGTGAAGGCGAGTGACGAGAGAACTGCAGCGCCAACGGCACACATTCGAAGAAGAAACTTCATGGGCCGAAGGTACCACCGTGATCTCGCCGTTCTCCTACCCGAACTCGATATCCACCATGGATGTACGCGTTCGCCGGTGGTGGCATCAGAACCTTGGAAACCCAGTCAGGGCAGGGCTGAACGAGCTCTCAGCGGCATGATTATCGGCGGTCGGGCTGAATGAACATTGGGTATAATGAACGATGTTCGCGCCTCTCGGGAGCGGGCGGAGAAGAAGCACCCAAAACCCATCAGCCATCACTCTTCAGGAGAACCGTTATGTCCCGTTCCTCACGACTGAGGCCCGCTCTGCGGCGTCCGGTCGCCATTGCGGCCGCGTTCGCGCTCAGCGCCGGCACCGCGCTCGCCTTCGCACCCACTGCCGGCGCAGCAGCTCCACTTGACTGCACCGACGCCAACCTCCCCAAGCTCGCCAAGGCCACCGGCGGCAACATCAGCGCCGTCGAGGGCACCGACGGTGCTGGCGACACCACCTGCTACGTGGTGCACACTTTCACCGGTTCGATCGCGGCGAGCAAAGGGGCACAGACCTTCACCATCACCTCGAGGAACCCCGTCGATGTTGAGTACCAACTTGTCGGTGGTGGCGGCGGCGGCGGCGCCGGAAGCTCACGCGATGACGCAAACAGGATCCCCGGCCAGCAGCCTGAATCTGGCGGCGGCGCCGGTGGCGGCGGCGGCGCTGTGAACATCGGCGCCACCACCCTCGTCGCTGGTGACTACTCGGTCACCGTCGGTAACGGTGGCGCTGCTGGCGCAGTCGGCGGCACGACGGCAGGAACAACAGCCGGCGGACAGGGCGGTTCCGGTGGGGACTCCACCTTTGATGACTTCACTGCAGTGGGCGGCACCGGCGGCTTCGGCGGCGGTGGCACCGGCAGCGGCACTGTGCAGACCGGCACCTCAAGCGATCCCTACGCTGCCGGCCAGCGCGGTGGCAACAGCGGCTCGACACCCGGTGGCACCCTGAACGCGGCGCCCAACCAGTTCGCGGCACCCAGCGGTGCTGGGGCTACAGGTGGTGGCGAGAGCTCCTATAGCGAGAATGGCGCGAACGGCGGGAACGGCTTCCTCTCGAATATCAGCGGCTCCGACATCTACTACGCCGGCGGCGGCGGCGGCGGCACCATGCACCCGGCCAGTACCCCGTCACGTGCTCGCGTCGGCGGTAACGGCGGTAACGGCGGTGGCGGCGCAGGTAATGCCACCGGCAACGGCGCCAATGGCGTCGACGGCCTCGGTGGTGGCGGCGGCGGTGGCCGGTCCGACGGTTCCGACACCGTCGGCAGCACGAACGCTGGCGCCGGCGGTTTCGGCGGCAGCGGTGTCGTCTTCCTTCGCTACGTGGCCCTCGCTGCTCCGGCCGCCCCGGCTGCACCCACAGTGGTCGCCGGTGACAGCCAGGTGACGGTCACCATCACGCCGCTGGCTGAGACCCCGGACATCTACACCGTGTTCGTCGTCGGCGATCCGTCGAAGTCCTGCGAGATCACCCCGCCGGAGACCTCCTGCGTGATCACGGGGCTGACCAATGGCACCGATTACACATTCACCTCTGTGGCCGGCAACGCCGCCGGTGAGTCCGTGGTGTCGGAACCCTCCGAGATCGGTACACCGTCAGCACCGACGACGACCACAACTGAAGCCACCACGACCACGACTGCCACACCCGGACCCCTGCCCTACACCGGTAGCGATTCCCGCAGCCTTGCCTCGATGGCCCTCGTGATGGTCGCACTCGGCGGCGCTGTCACGCTTGTGGCTCGCCGTCGTCGCTTGGTCGACTGAGAGCATCTTCCATAGGTGAACCAAGGAGCCGCTCGACCTCAGGGTCGGGCGGCTCCTTCGCGTGAGCTCCCAGTGTCACACTTGATCGGACGCCCATCACGGGGCTGCCGGATACGGGGGCACCAATGCACACTTCGAGCCACGAAAAACTTGCTGCGTTCGTGACCACCTATCTCAGAGACTTCCGGGATCAATCGCTGACGATCCTCGATGTCGGCAGTCAGGTGGTGGCCGACCAACCGCTCTCGTACAAGCCCCTGTTCAACGCACCCGCATGGACATACACCGGCCTCGACGTCGAAGCGGGCCTGAACGTCGACGTTGTTCCCGCCAACGATTACCGATGGGACGAGTTGGGAGCCGACTCCTTCGATGTGGTCGTCTCCGGTCAGGCCTTCGAGCACATCCCCTTTTTCTGGGCCACCGCGTTCGAGATCGGTCGTGTGCTGCGTCCCGGAGGCGTTGCCGTGATCACTGCTCCCGGTCGCGGACCCCAACACCGCTTTCCCGTCGACTGCTGGCGTTTCCACGACGACGGATTCGAAGCCATCGCCGACTACCTCGGCTTCGAGGTGCTCGATGTGTTCACCGAATGGGGTCGCAACATGTGGGAGGAAACGATCCTGGTGATGCGCAAGCCCGTGTGGTCGCCAGCCGAGCGCAATCGGTTCGCCACTCGGCTCTGGCATCAACGGGCGCTCTCAGCAGGCTTCAGCGAGCCTGACCCAGGGTCACTCCCCGACCCGACCTCCGGGCCGATGCTCGATGAGGGCGAACCTCCCAATCCGAGTCAGTTACGCAATCTCGTCGGTGGGCCGTTCACCGAGCAGCTCGAACACCTCAGAGTGCAGGCGATCGAGGCACAAAGGATTCGGCGTGAGGCCGCCAAACCACTCCACGTGCGGCTCATCCACAAGGGAGTCCGTCGTCGACTCGTCAACTTTCTCGAGCCACCGGCGCCTTTCGTCTGGGATGAGGATCTGGACTAGCGCTCACCGAGCACGAAGGTGGTTCCCGTCTGGGCGAACGACTTGTTGCCCAACGTGTCGATCGTGGTGAGCCACACCGTGTAGGTGCCGTCCGGAGAGATCGATCGGCGGTCGATGCGCTGCTCGTAGATGCCGTCGGTGGCGTCGCCCTCAACCAGAACCACAGCGTTGTACTCGAAGTACGGGCCCTGAATACTGGCGAATGAGTAGACGTTATGAGCCGCCCATGCGGACTGCCCGGCCACACCGGAAGGATCAGTGGCGTGCCAGCGCACAACCACCGAACCGCCATCAACCCTCGCCTCGATATCGCTCACTGCGGGCGGCGCTCCGTCAGCTGCTCCACCGTCGACGATGAAGTCGAACTGGTTCGATGAGTCCCATGCCGAGTTGTTCCCGAACATGTCCGAAGCCGTGAGAAACACCGTGTAACTGCCGTTCACGGCATTGGCCGGCAGTGCACAACTTGCTTGATAGGTGCCGTCGACTGCGGAACCGCTCACAAGATCGGCCACAACAACGAAGTCGCACCATGAAGTGATCCATCCGCTGTAGCCGCCGAAGCGCATGTTGGTGTTGACCACGCCACCGGCGTCGGTGGCCCGCCAGGTAAACGTCACGGTCGTACCTGCGGTGATGACCTCGGGGACAACAACATCGGTGATGACCGCGCCAGTGCGGTCGATCGTGCACTCACCGCGCATCGAATCAGCGGTGTCGAAGCCGCAGGAGTTCGAGCCAGTGCCGGGATCGATGACATCGGGGGCCGCTCCGCCGCTCAGCGAATCGTTGCCCACACCACCGTTGAGCGTGTCTGACCCTTCGTTCCCGGTGATCATGTCGTTGCCCGCATCGCCGTTGGCGCGATCCTCGCCGAGGCCACCGTTGATGACATCGTTTCCGACATTGCCGCTCAGCGAATCGTTGCCGCCGCCGCCAACGACGTTGTCGTTGCCGGTGTTACCGCTCACGGTGTCGGTGCCGGGACCGCCAGTGATGACATCGTCACCAGCTCCACCAGAGGCGGTGTCGTTCCCGAAACCACCGTCGATGGTGTCGAAGCCGTTCCAGCCGTCGATGGTGTCGTTGCCGTTACCGGCCAGCACGGTGTCATTGCCGTCGCCGGCGAAGATTCGATCGGGGCCTGATGTCCCGCAGATGATGTCGTCACCAGCACCAGCACGAATGGTCTGACCAGCGGTGCCGCTGGCGAGGATCACATCGTCACCAGCCGTACCCTCCACTATCGCCGCGGACGACACGATCGTGGGCACCTCGCCATCGCATGCGACGGGAAGGCTCAGAGCCGAAGCCGCACTCGGTACCAGGGGCACCGCAATGCTCAGGGCCGCTGCGGCCAGGAGAGTTCGGATTGATGTGCTGCGCAGATTTCTCATGGGATGGTCCTCAGATCCTGATCGTCGGTTCGTAACTGGTGAAATGGCGGTTGCTTACGGTGTCGACTGAGCCGATCCAGACCCCGTAGTTCCCGGAAGGCGTGAATTCTCGGGTCCGGAAGCGCTGCTCCCAGATTCCGTCGAACTCATCGCCCGAGACTCGCTCAATGCTCAACGACTCGAAGTGCAAGCCGGTCCATGATGCGAAGTTGTAGAAGACGTCGCCGCTGGGATCGTTGCCACCCCATGCCAGGAACGCCCACAAGCCGGCCACACCGGATTCATCCACGGCCCGGAAGCGCACGAGAACCTCGCCGTCGGGGGAGATTTCAGCCGTCACCTCAGAGATCGACACAGGGTCGATGTCGTTCGAACCGTTGACGACCTCGAAGATGTACTGCGTCGACGAATCCCAGAGTGAAACGTTGCCCAAGGAGTCGGACGCGGAGAAGAACAGGGTGTAGGTGCCGTTGGCGGCGTTGGTCGGCAACGCACACTCGAGGCGGTAGGTGCCGTCGAACTCGGTCCCATCGATCGGCTCGCCGTTCGCTGCGAAACCACACCAGGAGGTGATCCAGCCCCAAGGGCCACCGATGCTGAGATAGGTCATGGCGACACCGTCGGGGTCGGCCACCCGCCAGGTGATGGTGAGGGTTTCACCGGCAGAGATCCAAGCCGGTATCGAGACATCGGTGATAGAGGGACCGGTCGGGTCGAAGGCGCAGGCGTCACTGATCGTGTCCGTGGAATCGCCGGCACAGTCTTCGGGGCCGGCGTCCGGATCAACCCCGACCGCATCGATGTCGCGATCAATCGAGTCGGTGGTCGTATCGGTGGTCGTATCGGTGGTCGTATCGGTGGTCGAGTCGGTAGAGATGACGTCCTCAGCTATGACGTCCTCAGCGACACCGGCGCCGAGATCATCCCCTTGGGCAGCTCTGGTGATCGTGTCGCCGGCCTCATCCGGGTTGACGGTGTCAGACCCGTTCCATTCGTCGATGACGTCGCTGCCCGAGCGGTCGAAGATGATGTCGTCGCCATCACCAGCGCCGCTAAGTACCTCCGCAGAGGAGGGCGTCTCCGCTGATGTCGGGGTCTCCACTGACGCAGAGATCGTTGCTGATGTGGGGGTCGGTGCCAGGGGAAGGCCGATGGTCAGCAACGTTGCCGCCACCACCACTTTTCCCATCCTCCTGCCAACTGAATTCCGCATGATCAGTTCCTTGCTTGCAGACACAGAATCAGATCAGGTGGCCGGTGGCCATCGGGGCACCGGAGGGGGCGACGCTGCCGCCGACGGGTTCGCGTGTGAGGGCGAGATCGGTGACGCCGGTGTCGATGGAAACCACCGCCATTTTGGGGTCGGGGCCGAGCATGCCGAGCGACACCATGGTGTCTCCATGGGCGGACCACAGTTGGTAGGTCTCGCCTGCGATCAATGACGGCAATGCCGCAGTCATCAGGAACGCATGACCAGAGTCATCGACGATCACATCGACGGTCATCGACTGACCCGGATCAGTGAGCACCGCGGTGCGCGAACCGGGTTGGGTGGCGAGTTCCTGAGCCAGCGCTGTCATCTCTGCCACCGGATCGCCGGCGAACTCACCATTGCGGTCGCTCGTGCCGCGCGACTGAACGAGCAGGCCGGCGCCGACCAGGAAGACCACAGCCACCGCCGCCGCGGCGAGCAGCGGGCGTGACCACGCGGCTCGCGTCGAACGGCGATGACGTGCCGACGGTTCGGTGGTCTGCATCACCGAACCGGAGGCGCTGATCGCCGCTTCGAGACGGGCCCATTGCCCGGCGGGCGCAACCTCGTCCGCAGTTGATTCGGCGAGCACGTCGACGACCCCACGGAGTCGGGCCGCCTCGATGGCGAGTTCGGAATTGGTGATGAGTTCGCGTTCGAGACGACGGCGTTCGATGTCATCAACGGCATCGAGCAGATACGCGCCAAGAAGTTCCGCATTGTCCGGATCATTCGGGAGTTCATTCATACTGTTGTCTTCAGGTCGATCGTTCATCGTGAACCTCCTCCGCTCACGGCTTCAAGTTGATCGGCGAGCCGGTTCAAGCCGGATCGGATCCGACTCTTCACCGTTCCCTCCGGCATAGCAAGCAGGGTGGCGACCTCACGGTACGAGTGACCACCGAAATACGCGAGCACGATGGGATGACGCTCAGCCGTGTCGAGCCTGGCGAGTGCATCACGAATCGCTTCTGACTCGATCGTGGCCATCACCTCGGCCTCGATGTTGGTGACCGTGCGGACATCGATGCGGTCAGCACGTTCCTCGCGACTGCGCCGGGCCTCCTCAGAGCGGACTCGTTCAATGGATCGGCTGTGGGCCTGACGCTGCAGGAAGGACCGCAACGATCCGCGTGTGGCATCGAAACGATGAGATTCGGTCCACAGTCGAAGGAAGACCTCCTGGGAGATCTCCTCGGCGAGCGCATCGTCGGCGAGGACCCGTCGGCTCAGGCCGAACACCGCGCCACCATGGCGACGATGGATCTCCTCGAGCGCCCGATGGTCGCCGCTGGTCAGCGCTCGGACGAGATCGGGGTCGCTCGACGCAGAGAAACCTGCGCTGGAACGACCGGGCGGACGGGGATCATTGGACATAGGTCTGCTCCGCAAGGATGCCACACGACCGCAACGGCGCGACCGACAATTGGATCGGTGCACGGCCGATCCGGACGACGCCAAGCGTTCGATGGATGTGGAGATCACGCTGACACTCCGAAGCTGGGCGACACGTCGGATGACATGACTGATGACACAACCAATGACACGACCCATGGCACAACCGATGACACGACCGATGACACGACCCACCGCCTAGAGTCAGCCGAGCCGAGGGGGTCCGCCACCGTGCGGAATCGGCGAACACGCACGCCGCGGAGCGGCGCTCATCAACAGGGGATCGCATGGACACCAGCACCGACCGCACCAAGCAGCCGATGGCCGGCGCATCGCATACCGGTCCTCTGGCCGGCGTGAAGGTGCTCGACCTCTCGATCGCGCTCACCGGCCCGTACGCCGCGGCTCTCCTCGCTGATCAGGGGGCCGAGGTCGTGAAGGTCGAACGTCCCGGCATCGGCGATATCGCCCGTTGGGTCGGCGTGGCTGTCAACAACATGAGCGCGTTCTATCTGGCCTGCAACCGTGGCAAGCGCTGCATCGCCGTGGACCTCGGAACCGACGAGGGTCAAGCAATCGTCATGAAGTTGGCGGCTGAAGCCGATGTCGTGCTGCAGAACTTCCGCCCCGGCGTCATCGATCGGCTCGGCCTCGGCTACGACGCAGTCTCGGCAGTCAATCCCGACGTCATCTACGCCTCGATCTCCGGCTACGGACCCGTCGGCCCGTATCGCGATCGAAGTGCGTACGACACCTCGATCCAGGCCTACGCCGGGTTCGCCGCCACCCAGGCTGAACCTGACGGTCCGCCCACATTCATCAAGCAGAACGCGGCCGACAAGGTCAGTGCGCTCTTCGCGTCACAGGCCATCACCGCTGCGCTGTACGCACGAGCGATGGGTCGTGGTGGCCAGCATCTCGAGTTGGGCATGAACGATGCGTGCGTGTCGTTCCTGTGGGCCGAGGCAGCTGGCAACGAGGTGCTCCTCGAATCCGATGGCACCATGCCCTCGAGTTTCAACGCTGGCTTCGCACCGATGCGTTTCGCCGATGGCTGGGGCATCGTGGTTCCGACCACCGACGCCGATTTCGCCGGCATGTGCAAGGCGCTCGATGTGCCGGGTTGGGATGACCCACGAGTACGCACCGTGGCCGAGCGTCGCAAGAACCGCGATGTCCTCGAGCCCATCATGGACATGTGTTACGCCATGGCCTCGAACTTCACGCAGGTCGAGGTGATCGAACGGTTCGAGCGCGAACGGGTGGCATTCGCCATGGTGCTGTCAGCCGCCGAGATGGTCGATGACCCACATGCGGTGGCCATCGGCATGTTCGAGGAGTTCGATCATCCGGTGGTGGGTCGGGCCCGCCTGCCGCGGCATCCCACCAACTTCCACGGCACACCAGCCAACCTGGCCGGCGGCGCACCTGCGCTCGGCCAGCACACTGATGAGGTGCTCACCGAGTTGGGACTCGCCGATCGAATCGATTCACTCCGATCCAGTGGCGTGGTGGCCTGAGACCAACCCGGCTCGCGATCGGTGCCTGCCTGTTCAGCTCACTCCAGCCCGAACAGGATGTATTCGATCGCTGCGCCGGTCATGGCATTCCACTCGGGGAACGGGCCGGTGTTGCCGCCGAACTCGATATACACACGACCGAGGAGGATGCCCATCATCCAGAAGTTGAAGGCCCGCAGGTCCAGATCGGGCAGGATCCAACCGCGCTCTTGTAACGGCTCGAGTCGAACGGACATCAACTCGACGTACTCGCAGATGACCTCGTGAAACCGCGCCGAAAGTTCGGGCCTTCCGATGGCCGAACCAAGTGCGGACAAGCGCTGCGCTCGCACAGCGGTCCGCTCCGGTTGCCAATACAGGTTGACGATCGAGCGAGTGGCGCGACGAAGTTCGTCCCGTGACGAGACGGAGTGGAGTCCTGCATCAATGACCAGATCGAGTTCTGCGAATGAGCGCTTGAGACGCTCAGCCTGCGCCTCGATCACCAGACCTTCGCGACTCTTGAAGAAGTGGTAGATCGATGGTGCGGTGACCTCGCAGGCCACCTCGATGTCGTGGATGCGAACCGCCGCCTCGACATGGAGATCAATGACACGCACGGCTTCTTCGAGAATCTTGCTCTCGGTCGGATGCCTGTTCGTCGTCCGATCATACGAGTTCGGAGACTGCCCACCCGCGTTCTGCCGGTGCCCGCTGCGGTCCCGATCGGTCACGGGAGCCACAGCCCGTTCGACTTGCTCGGGCCCGAACAGGATGTACTCCAAGGCCTTTTCGGTGATCGCGTCCCATTCGGGGAACGGACCGGACTCGCCGCCGAACTCGAGATAGACGCGACCGAAAAGCACACCGATCATCCAGTAATTGATGAACCGAAGGTCGAAGTCAGCCTGAAGCCAGCCGCGGTCCTGGAAGGGCCTGAGCCGCTCGGTGCGGTCGACGACATAGTCGCGAATGACCTGATCAAACCGGGCAATCAGTTCGGGCCTTCCGATGGCGGAACCAAGAGCGGACAGACGTTGGGCGCGGATCGGCGCCCGCTCCGGTCGCCAGTAGATCTCGAGGAATGATCGCATGGCCTCGCGGAGCTCATCTCTCGACGTGGCCGAGGCAAGCTGCGCGTCGATGATGGCGTCGTTCGCGTCGAACGAGCGCACGAGACGCTCGGCCTGCGCCTCGATCACCAAGCCTTCGCGACTTCCGAAGAAGTGGTAGATCGAAGGTGCTGTGACGTCGCATGCGGTCTGGAGATCATGGATTCGAACCGCTGCCTCACCCTGTTCGTCGATGATCCGAACAACTTCTTCCAGGATCCGATGTTCGGTCGGGTGGCGACGCACGGGGGCAAGCGTAGACGAACCCCGACAATCGTTGGTTTGGGTGTCGCGAGCGATTGACACGCTCGAAGAATACATCATTCAATACTTCGGAACCCCAGTGGCCGTAGTAAGACTCGGTGCTGACAATCCGCGCAAACCGTGTCGTGTTTACCCATAGCCTCAAGGCGCCGTCAACCACGCGTCGAATCACCGATAGGGAGTCCCCCACATGTCTGAACCGCTTGTTCTCGTCGAAGCCGAAGGCCCCGTTCTCATCGTCACCATCAACCGACCCGAGAAGAAGAACGCGGCCAACGCCGAGGTGCTCTGCCGCCTGTACGACGCATGGGTGCGCCTCGACACTGACGACTCATTGCGCGTGGCCATTCTCACCGGCAAGGGCGACACCTTCTGCGCCGGCATGGATCTCAAGGAAATCGGTCGACTGCGCGAGGGCGTGGTCGACAACGAATGGCTGCAGCGATTCCGTGATCAGCCCGAGGTCATCCTCGGTGGCTGGCTGAAGACCTACCGCCCCACCAAGCCGGTGATCTTGGCCGCCGAGGGTTTCGCCCGCGCCGGTGGCACTGAGATCCTGCAGGGCACCGACATCCGCGTTGCCGGCGAGAGTGCAGTGTTCGGCGTCACCGAGGTGCAGCGTGGCTTGTTCCCCATGGCTGGCTCCGCAGTGCGTCTGCGTCGTCAGATCGGGTACGCCGTAGCCGCCGAGATGCTGCTGTGCGGCGACGATCTCACTGCCCAGCGTGCCCATGAGCTCGGTCTGGTCAACCATGTGGTGCCCGATGGACAGGCGCTGACCAAGGCCAAGGAGATCGCCGCTCGTATCGCCCGCAACGGCCCGCTCGCCGTGCAAGGAATCCTCGCCACGCTTCGTGAGACCGAAGCCATGCCCGAGGCCGAAGCGTTCAACATCGAAATGGCCCATGGCGGCAAGGTGATGTCCTCGAAGGATGCCGCCGAGGGTCCACGTGCATTCCTCGAGAAGCGCGATCCGGTCTTCACCGGCGAGTAGCCGTTCGGCGGTCGACCGCCACCTATGACACAGCAACGCAAACGGGCCCGGGGTGCAAACACCCGGGCCCGCAGCGTTCCATCCGGAGATGGCTCCGGATCAGGGCATCAACACGCCGTCGATCACATGGATCACGCCGTTGCTGCCGACAATGTCGGTCTTGATGACGTTGACAGTGCCACCCTTGGCATCGGTGATGGTGACCTTGCCACCGTCGACGTTGATGGTCAGCTCAGCACCATTGACGGTCTTGACCTTGCCGGCCTTGACGTCCTTGGCCAGCACCTGACCGGACACAACGTGGTAGGTCAGGATCGGGGTGAGTTGGGCCGGGGTGAGCGAAGCCAGGGTTCCGGCCGGGAGCTTGGCGAACGCCGCGTTGTTCGGGGCGAACACGGTGAAGGGGCCAGTGCCCGAAAGGGTCTCGGCGAGGCCTGCGGTCTTCACGGCGCCAACGAGGGTGGAGAAATCGGCGTTGCCGGCGGCGATATCGACGATGGTCTCGGTCTTCTTCGCCGGAGCCATCGTGGTCGAGGCTTCCTTCTTGACCGTGGTGTCAGCGGACTTGGAATCGGAATCGCTACTGCAGGCGACAGCGCCGAACATGAGCGAGGCGGCGACGACGAGGCCGCCGACGACCTTCAGGGGACGTGCAGACATTGAAAACTCCTTGGGAGGGGGATCGGACCACCTGCTGTGATCCACACCCATTCCGAAGCTGATCGGCCATCCGGATGACAATTGGGGAAGACTGTGACCACGGTCGCACGTGCGCCCGCCAACGCGAGGAACTCCGTGACGCTCACAACCACCTGCAACTGCTCCGCCCACCCGATCACCCGGGCTCATCTCGGGGGCGCAATCACGGCATCGGCGGCTCGGTCAGCCAGCACCATCGAACCAGCGCATCACGGTCGAGGCCGGCGTTCGCTAGCTCCGTCGCATGCAGAACTGCTCGTTGTCGGGCAGATCTCCACCAACGATCCATGGAACCCCACCGCCGAGGCGATGGCGGTGTCGGGTGGGTCGATCATCGGCATCGGATCGATTGCTGAACTCGAAGGGTTGACCAACGCGTCGACCACGACCATCAAACCCGATGGCGTGATCATCCCGGGGCTCATTGAGCCACATATGCACATCTGGACCTCGTTGCTGAATCTCAGCTGGCCCGATCTCTCGCATGAGGCGTGTCCGTCCTTCGATGCCGCGGTGCAGGTCCTGAAAGACACCGCAGCCAAAACTCCG